>NZ_JBEXSZ010000045.1:0-51773 GCF_040613865.1 Streptomyces sp. NPDC006197
CGGGCAGCCGGGAGGGGTGCTCCTCCTCCAGGTGGAGGCAGACGTGCCCGGGGGTGTGGCCGGGCGTCCAGATCGCGCGCAGCCGCCGTCCGGCCCGCGACGAGGATCTTCGGGACGCCCATGAGCTCCGCGTCGGTGAACTTGACGCCCGGGGAGACGCCCGCGCGGTCGTCGACGAGGACGCGCAGACCGGCGGCGGCCAGCTTGTCGGAGACCTCCAGGGCCAGCTCGGTCTGGAGCGCCTTGCCGGCGGCGACGACGTGGACGTCGGCGGGGGCGACCTCGGCCGGCCAGCACAGGCCCTTCTCGTCGGCGGTCTGCTCGGCGAGGGCCGCGACCGCTCGGGAGACGCCGATGCCGTACGAGCCCATGGTCACGCGGACCGGCTTGCCGTTCTGGCCGAGGACGTCGAGCTTGAGGGCGTCGGCGTACTTGCGGCCCAGCTGGAAGATGTGGCCGATCTCGATGGCGCGGTCCAGCTTGAGGCCGGTGCCGCACTTGGGGCACGGGTCGCCCTCCTGGACGACGACGACGTCGACGTACTCGGAGACCTCGAAGTCACGGCCCGCGACGACGTTCTTCGCGTGCATGCCCTCCTTGTTGGCACCCGTGATCCACGCGGTGCCGGGCGCCACGCGCGGGTCGGCGAGGTAGGTGACCTTCTCCAGGCCCTGGGGGCCGACGTAGCCGCGGACGAGGTCGGCGCGCTGCGCGAAGTCCTCCTCCGTCACCAGCTCGACCGTGGCGGTCGGGCCGAAGTGCTCCTCGACCTTGTCCATGTCGACCTCGCGGTCGCCGGGGACGCCGATGGCGACGATCTCGCCGTCGACCTTCACCAGGAGGTTCTTCAGGGTCGCGGAGGCGGGCACGCCCAGCGAGGCGGCGAGCGTCTCGATGGTGGGGGTGTCGGGGGTCGGGATCTCCTCGGCGGCGGGGACCGCGGAGCCGTCGACCGGCTTCACCGCCTGGTACACCGCTTCCGTGTTCGCCGCGAAGTCGCAGTTCGGGCAGTCGGCGAAGGTGTCCTCGCCGGCCTCGGCGGGGGCGAGGAACTCCTCGGACTTCGAGCCGCCCATGGCGCCGGCGGTGGCGGCGACGATGCGGTAGTCGAGGCCGAGGCGCTCGAAGACGCGCTGGTAGGCCTGGCGGTGCAGGGCGTAGGACTGCGCGAGGCCCTCGTCCTCGGTGTCGAAGGAGTAGGAGTCCTTCATGAGGAACTCGCGGCCGCGCAGGATGCCGGCGCGGGGGCGGGCCTCGTCGCGGAACTTGGTCTGGATCTGGTACAGGATGACCGGCAGGTCCTTGTAGGACGAGCACTGGTCCTTGACCAGGAGGGTGAAGATCTCCTCGTGGGTGGGGCCGAGGAGGTAGTCGCCGCCCTTGCGGTCCTGGAGGCGGAAGAGCTCGGCGCCGTACTCGTCCCAGCGGCCGGTGGCCTCGTAGGGCTCGCGGGGCAGCAGCGCGGGCAGGGAGACCTCCTGGGCGCCGATGGCGTCCATCTCCTCGCGGACGATGCGCTCGACGTTGGAGAGGACCTTCTTGCCCAGGGGCAGCCAGCTCCAGATGCCGGCGGCGGTGCGGCGGACGTAGCCGGCGCGGACGAGGAGCTTGTGGCTGAGGACCTCGGCGTCCGCCGGGTCGTCGCGCAGCGTCTTCGCCATCAACTGGGACATGCGCTGGACCGGTGCGTTGGCCATGGTTCTCGTACTCCTGAAGGGACGGACAGTGATGGCCCCGAGGTTAACCGGGCCGCCCCTGGCAGGTGAAATCAGTTCCGGCGCTTGAGCGGCAGGGATGCGCCCATGACGGCGTACGGGCGGGGGGCGCTCGGGAAGTGGACCTGGCGGGCGAGGTCGACGTAGCCGAGGGCCCGGTAGAGGGCGCGGGCGGGGCTGTCGATGTCGATCGCGGAGAGGATGGAGCGCGGCTCCGCGGCGCCGTCGGTGATGGTGGTGATCAGCTCGCGGCCGACGCCCCGGCCCTGGAAGTCGGGGTGGACGTGGAGTTCGGTGATGACGAAGGAGTCGTCGAGCCAGTCGGCGGTGCCGGTGGCCCGCAGGTACGTCTCGACGACGGTGGACCACCAGTGGGTGCGGTCGTTGGGCATCCCGTACACGAAGCCGACGAGCCGTCCGTCGGGGGTGGTGGCCCCGTGGGCGCGGGCGCCGGGGCAGAGGAGGTGGCGCAGCACGATGTGGCGGCGTACGGCGACCTCGCCCGCGTCCAGGCCGAAGGCGACGGCCTGCACGGCGAGGGCCTCGTCCACCCGGGCGGCGAGATTGACCGGACCGATCTCGATCTCTGCGTCATCCATGCGGCGCACCCTACAAGTGCCCGCCCGTCTCAGGACAGCGCGTCAGAACAGGACGCTCATGAAGGCGCCGGTCTCGCGGAAGCCGACGCGGCGGTACGCGGCCCTCGCCGGGGTGTTGTAGTCGTTGACGTACAGGCTGACGACGGGGGCGACGTCGGCGAGGGCGTACTTGAGGACGGCGGCCATGCCCGTCTCGGAGAGGCCCTTGCCGCGGTGCTCGGGGGCGACCCAGACGCCCTGGATCTGGCAGGCCTGGCGGGTGGCGGCGCCGATCTCGGCCTTGAAGACGACCTTGCCGTCCTCGATGCGGGCGAAGGAGCGGCCGGAGCCGACGAGTTCGGCGACGCGGGCCTGGTAGAGCAGTCCGCCGTCGTTGGCAAGCGGGGAGATGCCGACCTCCTCGGTGAACATGGCCACGCAGGCGGGCATGATCACCTCCATCTCGTCCTTGCGGACGCGGCGGACCAGCGGATCGGGCGCGACCGTGGCGGAGGGCTCCTCGGCGACCATCAGCGGCTGGCGGGCCCTGACGTCCCTGGCGGGGCCCCAGCTGGGCTCCAGGAGCCGCCACAGTTCGCCGGTGGCCTCGGCGGGGCCGACGATCGAGGAGCAGCGGCGGCCGATCCTGCGGGCCCGGTCGGCGAAGGCGCGGACGGCCTGGGGGGTGGCGCAGACGGGGACCAGGTTGGCGCCGGAGTAGCAGAGCGAGCGCAGTCTGCCCTCGGTGTACCAGCCCCACATCTCGCCGCCGAGGCGCCAGGGATCGAGTCCGGCGACCTGGACGCGGGCGGTCACGAAGGCGTTCTCGACGGGGGCGCTCTCCAGGACGGCGAGGGCGGCGCCGAGGTCGGCGGGTTCGAGGACCCGAGTGGTGGTCTCTGTCAGCACGAGGGGGCCTCACGGGACGGATCTGCTGGTCTCCGCACTGTACCCCCGTGTCCTGGGGCGGGTCCCGTCACGCCCGTGAAGCCCCTCCGCCGGGCAGGGCGGAAGGGCTTCACGAGTGGTTCCGGGACGGGTCAGCCGGCGATGGCGACCGTCGGCTCGCCGCTGGCGACGCCGTCCTTCTCCATCTGCTCAGCGATCTTGAGGGCCTCTTCGATGAGGGTCTCGACGATCTTCGACTCGGGGACGGTCTTGATGACCTCGCCCTTGACGAAGATCTGGCCCTTGCCGTTGCCGGAGGCGACGCCGAGGTCGGCCTCGCGGGCCTCGCCGGGGCCGTTGACGACGCAGCCCATGACGGCGACGCGCAGGGGGACGGTCATGCCGTCGAGGCCGGCGGTGACCTCCTCGGCGAGCTTGTAGACGTCGACCTGGGCACGGCCGCAGGACGGGCAGGAGACGATCTCCAGACGGCGCTGGCGCAGGTTGAGCGACTCCAGGATCTGGATGCCGACCTTGATCTCCTCGGCCGGCGGCGCGGAGAGCGAGACGCGGATGGTGTCGCCGATGCCCTGGGAGAGCAGGGCGCCGAAGGCGACGGCCGACTTGATGGTGCCCTGGAAGGCCGGGCCCGCCTCGGTGACGCCGAGGTGCAGCGGGTAGTCGCACTGGGCGGCGAGCTGGCGGTAGGCCTCGACCATGACGACCGGGTCGTTGTGCTTGACCGAGATCTTGATGTCGCGGAAGTCGTGCTCCTCGAAGAGGGAGGCCTCCCAGAGGGCGGACTCGACGAGCGCCTCGGGGGTGGCCTTGCCGTACTTCTTCAGGAGGCGGGCGTCGAGCGAACCGGCGTTGACGCCGATGCGGATCGGGGTGCCCGCGTCCTTCGCGGCCCTGGCGATCTCCTTGACCTTGTCGTCGAACTGCTTGATGTTGCCCGGGTTGACGCGGACGGCGGCGCAGCCCGCGTCGATCGCGGCGAAGACGTACTTCGGCTGGAAGTGGATGTCGGCGATGACCGGAATGGAGGACTTCCGGGCGATCGTGGCGAGCGCGTCGGCGTCGTCCTGGGTGGGGCAGGCCACGCGGACGATCTGGCAGCCGGTGGCGGTCAGCTCGGCGATCTGCTGGAGCGTGGCTCCGATGTCGGAGGTGCGGGTCGTCGTCATCGACTGGACGGAGACGGGCGCGTCACCGCCGACGGCCACGCTGCCGACCTGGATCTGGCGGCTCTTGCGCCGCTCGGCGAGCCGGGTCGGAACGGTCGGGATACCGAGAGAAATCGCGGTCATCTGAAGTGCAACCTCAAGGTTGTGCGTCGGCGGGCTCAGGGTTCCGAGGTTACCGCCCCGGGGGCGGGGGGCCGGACACCACCGGGTGCGGCCCCCTGGGAACTACGTCAGTTTCACCGGGTTGACGATGTCGGCGGCGAGGACGAGCAGCGTGAAGCAGACGAAGACGCCGGCCACCACGTAGGCGGCGGGCATCAGCTTGGCCACGTCGAACGGGCCGGGGTCGGGGCGCTTGAAGATCCGGGCCGCGTGGCGGCGGACGGACTCCCACAGGGCGCCCGCGATGTGACCGCCGTCGAGCGGCAGCAGCGGGAGCATGTTGAACAGGAACAGCGAGACGTTGAAGTACACGAGCAGGCTCATGAAGTTGACGAGGATCGTCGTCTTCGGGGCCTCGATGGTCATCAGCTCGCCGGTGATGCGGGCGGCGCCCAGGACGCCGACGGGCGAGTCCTCGGCGCGCTTGCCGTCGCCGAAGGTGGCGTCCCAGAGGCCGGGGATCTTGCCGGGCAGGGCGATGACCGAGTGGACGCCGTTCTCCACGAGGTCGGTCATCCGCTCCGTGGTCTCGCCGAAGCTGAGCGGCGCGACCACGGACTTCGGCTGGAAGCCGAGGTAGCCGGCCTTGACGTACGCGACCGGCCGGACGACGTTGCCGTGGGAGTCCTTCTTCTCGACCTCGTTGGAGACGAGGGTGGGGTGCAGGTCGATCCGCTGCCCGTCCCGCTCGACGGTGAGCGTGGCGGGGCCGATGGCGGCGGCGCGGATGCTGTCGGAGAGGGCGTCCCAGTCGTCCACCGCCTTGCCGTTCAGGGCGAGGATCTTGTCCCCGTTCCTGAGGCCGGCCGCGAACGCCGGGGAGACGGGGTCCCCCGCCGCGCACTTCTGCCGCTTATCGCTGAGCTTGATGACGCACTTCTGGACGCCCGCGACCTCGGTCGTCGGCCCCTGGACGCCCAGCGTCATCATCGAGCCGAAGAACAGCACCGCCGCCAGGACCAGGTTCATGAACGGTCCGGCGAACATCACGATCACGCGCTTCCACGGCTTGCGCGTGTAGAACAGCCGCGTCTCGTCGCCCGGCTGGATCTCCTCGTACGAGGCCTCGCGGGCGTCCTCGATCATCGAGCGCCAGGGCGAGGTGGAGCGGGCCTCGATCCTGCCGTCCTTGCCCGGCGGGAACATGCCGATCATGCGGATGTAGCCGCCGGCCGGGATGGCCTTGAGGCCGTACTCGGTGTCGCCGCGCTTCTTCGACCAGATCGTGGGGCCGAAGCCGACCATGTACTGCGGCACGCGGATGCCGAAGAGCTTGGCCGTGGAGAGGTGGCCGAGCTCGTGCCACGCGATGGAGACGAGGAGGCCGAGGGCGAACAGCACGATGCCCAGGGCGTACAGGAGCATTTCGGTCATGCGCGGGCCTCCGCTGTTGCCTTCGCTGCGAGCTCTCGGGCCCGGGCCCGTGCCCAGGTCTCCGCTTCGAGGACGTCCGACACCGTGAGCGAGGTTCCCCGAGTGGGATTTCCGTGCTCGGTGACGACCGCGGTGACCGTGTCCATGATGCCGTTGAACGGCAGCCGTCCGGCGAGGAACGCCTCGACGCACTCCTCGTTCGCGGCGTTGAAGACGGCGGGGGCGGTGCCGCCCAGCTCGCCCACGTGCCGGGCCAGGCCGACGGAGGGGAAGGCCTCGGTGTCGAGCGGGAAGAACTCCCAGGTGGAGGCCTTGGACCAGTCGAAGGCGGGGGCCGCGTCCGGGACCCGCTCGGGCCAGCCGATGCCGATGGCGATCGGGCCGCGCATGTCCGGCGGGGTGGCCTGGGCGAGCGTGGAGCCGTCCGTGAACTCGACCATCGAGTGGACGTACGACTGCGGGTGGACGACGACCTCGATGCGGTCGAAGGGGATGTCGTAGAGCAGGTGGGCCTCGATGACCTCCAGGCCCTTGTTCACCAGGGTCGCGCTGTTGACCGTGATCACCGGGCCCATGGCCCAGGTGGGGTGGGCGAGCGCGTCCTCGCGGGTGACGTCGGCCAGCTGCTCCCTGGTCCGGCCGCGGAAGGGGCCGCCGGAGGCCGTGACGACCAGCTTGCGGACGTCGGCGCGGGTGCCGGCGGCGAGCGCCTGGAAGAGGGCCGCGTGCTCGGAGTCGACCGGGATGATCTGGCCCGGCTTGGCGAGCGCCTTCACCAGGGGGCCGCCGACGATCAGCGACTCCTTGTTGGCGAGGGCGAGGGTGCGGCCCGCTTCGAGGGCGGCGAGGGTCGGCGCGAGGCCAATGGAGCCGGTGATGCCGTTGAGGACGGTGTGGCACGGCGACGCGGCCAGCTGCGCGGCGGCGTCCGGCCCCGCGAGGAGCTCGGGCAGGGGCTCGGAGCCGTACAGCGCCTTCAGCGCCTCCCGCAGCTCGGGCAGCGCCTCCTCGCGGGCCACGGCGACCGCGGCGACCCCGAGCCGGTGCGCCTGCTCGGCGAGCAGGCCGATCCGGCCGCCGGAGGCGGCCAGGGCGGTGACCCGGAAACGGTCGGGGTTGCGCAGCACCAGGTCGATGGCCTGCGTGCCGATGGACCCGGTCGAGCCGAGGACGACGATGTCCCGGCGTCCTGCGTCTGCATCCACGGGGGAGAAGACGCTGTGCGGGTCGGCGAGAGGAGAGGGGCGGTCGCTCATGCCCCCCATTCTTGCCGCAAAGACCGCGCGGTCTTCACGGGGTGTGGACGAACGCGTCGAAGGCCCGGTGGAAGTCGGGGAAGGTCTTCTTCACGCAGCCGGGGTCGTCGAAGGTGATCCCGGGGGTGCGCAGCGCGGTGACCGCGAAGGACATGACGATCCGGTGGTCGCCGTGGGTGGCGATCTCGACGGGCCCGGCGGGGGTCCCGGGCTGGATCTCGATCCAGTCGGGGCCGGTGGTGACGGTGACGCCGAGGCGGCGGAGGTTCTCGGCGCAGGCGTCGAGCCGGTCGCACTCCTTGACCCGGGTGTTGGCGACGTCCTCGATGCGGACGGGCCCGTCGGCGAACGGCGCGATCGCGGCGAGGGTCGGCATCGTGTCCGAGATGTCCCGCATGTTGATGGTGAGACCGCGCAGGGTGCCGGTGGAGCGGACGGTGGTGGCGGTGTCGGTGACCTCGACGTCGGCGCCCATGCGGCGCAGCACGTCGACGAAGGCCAGATCGCCCTGGAGGGCGCCGGTCCCGAGGCCGGGGACGGTGACGGAACGGCCCGGTTGGAGGGCGGCCGCGGCGAAGAAGTAGCTGGCGGTGGAGGCGTCGGGCTCGATGCCGTACGTCCGGGCGCGGTAGCCGGTGGGGGCGACCCGGTAGGTGCGGCCTTCCTGCCGGACCTCGGCCCCGAAGGCCCGCATCATCGCCAGGGTGATCTCGACGTACGGCTCCGAGACCAGGTCCGTGACGGTGACGTCGAGGCCCTCGGCCGTGAGCGGGCCCAGCATGAGCAGGGCGGTCAGGTACTGGGAGGACTGCCCGGCGTCGAGGGTGAGCGCGCCGCCCTTCACGCCGGCGGCGTGGACGCTGAGCGGGTGATGGCCCTCCCTGTCGCCGTGCCGCAGATCGACGCCCAGGGTGCGCAACGCGGTCGTCAGAGGGGCGAGGGGGCGTCGTCGCATCTGCGCCGAGGCGTCGAAGCGGTACGTGCCGTGGCCCGCGGCCGCGAGGGTCGGCAGGAAGCGGGCGGTCGTGGCGCCGTCCCGGCAGTACACGTCGGCCTCTTCCGCGCCCGGCCCGGCGGGGCGGCCCTCGATGTGCCAGGCGTCCGGCTCGCGGCGGACGCCGTAGCCGAGGGCGGCGAGGCCCTCGGCGAAACCCTCGGTGTCGTCGGAGACGAGCGGGCGCAGGAGGGTGGTGGTGCCCTCCGCGGCGGCGGCGAGGAAGAGCGCGCGGGCGGTGACGGACTTGGAGCCGGGGATGTCGATGACGGTCACGGGGCCATCCTGCCGCGACCTGCGGCGCGGGGGCGGGGCGGTCCGCCACGTGGACCCTCCGGGCCCGCGCCTGGCGGGGCGCCGCACCGGCGGGCTCACGCGGGGGCCCGGGCGCCGCGTCCGAGGGGTGGTCCCGGAGACCGGGGCGCGGTCACAGCAATCGGTCGACCAGCCCGTCGGTGTAGTCCCGGGTGAGCGGCCCCATGCCGAACAGGACGCGGATGTACATCGGGGCCAGGACGTGGTCCAGCACTTCGAGCGCGTCGGGTGCGGCCTCACCGCGTTCGCGGGCGCGATCGAGCACGGACTGCAGTTGCCGGGTGCGTTCGGCGCGGAGGTCGGCGCCGGCCCGCAGTCCCTGCCGACCGCTGTTGGACAGGGCGACGGCGAGGTGCAGCACCGCCGGGCCGTCGGGTCCGGTGATCTCGCGGGCCACTTGGGCCGCGTAAGTGCGCAGGTCGTCGGCGAGGCTCCCGGTGTCGGGCATCGGCGACCGCGCGTTGAGACGGGTGAGCGCCACGTCGGTGAGCAGGGTCTCCAGGTTCCCCCACCGGCGGTAGATGCTGCTGTCGGCCACGCCCGCGCGGGCCGCGACCTCTCGGACGGTGAAGTTGCCGTAGCCGCGCTCGCCGATCAGGTCGGTGACGGCCTGGTGCACCTCCGCGCCGACGCGGGCGCTGCGTCCGCCGGGCCGCCGGGCTCGCTGTCGCTCGTTCATGCCCCCACCTTAACGCAGTCATGACTTGCGTTTACGGAGCGACCCTCCCTACAGTCGCTTAACGCAGTCATCGACTGCGTTAGAGCGCTCAGACGCATCGCCACCCGCGTCGACCGCG
This sequence comes from Streptomyces sp. NPDC006197, assembly GCF_040613865.1. Taxonomy (NCBI): domain Bacteria; kingdom Bacillati; phylum Actinomycetota; class Actinomycetes; order Kitasatosporales; family Streptomycetaceae; genus Streptomyces; species Streptomyces sp. NPDC006197. The sequence continues at coordinate 9,267 of NZ_JBEXSZ010000045.1, forward strand.
TCCGGGCGTCACCAACGGCTGAGAGGAATCCCCATGACTGCGTCGCGTGCGGCCTCGGGCGGTCGACCGAACCGGGCCGTGCTGCTCGCGGTGACCTGCCTGGGCCAGTTCATGGTCCTGCTCGACAACACGGTCGTCGGAGCGGCGCTGCCCGACATGCAGCACCGGCTGCACACCCGGTTGACCGGTCTGCAGTGGATCGTCGACGCGTACGTCCTGCTGGTCGCCATGCTGCTGCTGTCCGGCGGTGTCTTCGCCGACCGGTTCGGCCGCAAGCGGGTGTACCTGACCGGCGTGGCGGTGTTCACCGCGGCATCGGTGCTGTGCAGCCTCGCGCCCTCGCTCGGCTGGCTGGTCGTCGGCCGGGTGCTGCAGGGCGTCGGGGCCGCGGCACTGAGCCCCGCCTCGCTCGCCCTGCTCACCGCCGCCCATCCCGTGCCGCAGGAACGACTCAGGGCGATCGGGCTGTGGGCCGGATTCAGCGGAATCGGTCTGGCCGCGGGCCCCGTGGCCGGCGGCGTGCTGACGGACGCCTTCGGCTGGCCCGCCATCTTCCTGGTGAACCTGCCCATCGGCGTGGTCCTTCTGCTGGCCGGCCTGCGCTGCCTCGAAGAGACCCGCAATCCGAGCGCCCCCGCGATCGACGTGCCGGGCACGGTGCTGTCCGTTCTGGGGGTGGGGGTGCTGACGTACGGGCTGATCGAGGGGGGTGCCCGCGGCTGGACGTCGCCGGTGATCCTGGGCGCCCTCACCGCCGCGGTGGTCCTCCTCGCCGCCTTCGTCGCCGTCGAAGCGCGTCGTCCCGCCCCGATGCTGCCGCTGCGGCTGTTCCGGCAGCGGCTGTTCACCGTGTCCAACACCGCCATGGTCGTGGTGGGGTTCGCGCTCATGGGTTCGTCGTTCTTCTTCTCCCAGTTCTTCGTGTACGTGCAGGGCAGCTCGATCCTGCGCGCCGGCCTGCAGACCTTGCCGATGTCCCTCGCCATGGTGATCGTCAGCCCGTACGCGGGCCGGCTCGCCGCCCGGTACGGCTTCCGGGTCGTGGTCACCGTCGGCCTGGCCCTGGCCGGCCTGGGACTGCTCGCGCTGGGCACGGTGCACGCGGACACCGGCTACGGGAACGTGTGGTGGCGGCTGGGAGTCGTCGGCATCGGCTTCGCCCTGACCATGTCCCCGCTGACGGGAGCGGCCGTCCAAGCGGTCGGCCCACAGGAAGGCGGCCTCGCCTCCGGCATCAGCAGTACCACCCGGCAGATCGGCGCGGTGCTGGGCGTGGCGGTACTGGGATCCGTCGTCCGCACCCGGCAGTCCGGCGGCGCCTCCTTCGAGGCCGGCCTCGACAGCGCCTTCGTCGCGGCCGGCGCCGTCACCTTGGCCACCGCCGTGTTCACCGGCCTGTGGTTGGCGAGGTCCAGGTCCGCGGAAGGCTCCGCGGCGCCGGAACGTCCCACCGCTCCAGTGGCGACCCCCACGTCGAACGACGCGTCCCTGAAGAGTCGTTGACGTCTCGCCAGGACCGTGGGCGAGTACACCTCCTGCGGCGGCCCCGACGGCGCGCTGTGGACCGCGCTGGAGATCGGCGCACCCGCCCGCGACGGTGCGCAAGGCGGTCGACGGGACATCGGCCGTGACCGACGGACCCGCGCACGTCGGCGAGGAGACCCTCGGCGGCTGGTTCATCGTCGACGCGGCCGACCGCGAGGAGGCCGTCGAGCCGGCCAGGGGCCTCCCCGCCCCGGTGGGGCGGAGGGCGTGACGGACGGTCAGGGGAGGCGGCGGTGGACGTTCTCCTTCCGGGACGGGCCCGGGGGCGCGTCCGCGATCCAGGGCCCCTCGCCGCTCGGGTCGACGACGCCCGACTCCAGCCAGACGTACCGCCCCGCGAGCACCGCGTCGACGATCCGCCGGTCGAGGTCGTCCGTGTTGGACCAGAGGCGGGTGAAGAGTTCGTCGGTGCGGAGGCGGGCCTGCCGGCAGAAGGCGTCGGCGAGTTGGTACGCCTCACGGCCGTGGTCCGTCGTGGTGCGGAGGAGCTCGGCCCGGACGCACGCCGCGCTCATCGCGAAGAGTTCCGCGCCGATGTCGACGATCCGCCCGAGGAAGGCCTGCTTGAGCTCCATGCGGCCCTGCCAGCGGGACATCGCGTAGAAGGTGGAGCGGGCGAGCTTGCGGGAGGTCCGCTCGACGTACCGGAGGTGGCCCGCGAGGGCGCCGAACTCCCCGTACGAACCGGGGAGCTGTCCGGCACCGGTGACCAGCCCCGGGAGCCAGCGGGCGTAGAAGCCGCCCGCCCGGGCGCCGGCCCTCGCCTTGTCCCCCCACGACTTCTCGGGGTCGATGAGGTCGCCGGCGACGGAGAGGTGCGCGTCGACGGCCTCGCGGGCGATCAGCAGGTGCATGATCTCCGTCGAGCCCTCGAAGATGCGGTTGATACGGAGGTCGCGGAGCAACTGCTCGGCGGGGACCGCCCGTTCGCCGCGGGCGGCGAGGGAGTCGGCGGTCTCGTAGCCGCGGCCGCCCCGGATCTGGACGAGTTCGTCGGCGATGAGCCAGGCCTTCTCGGAGCCGTACAGCTTGGCGAGGGCGGCCTCGATGCGGATGTCGTTGCGGTCCTCGTCGGCCATCTGGGAGGCGAGGTCGACGACGGCCTCCAGGGCGAAGGCGGTGGCCGCGATGAAGGAGATCTTGGTGCCGACGGCCTCGTGGCGGCCGACGGGCCTGCCCCACTGCTCGCGGACGCCGGACCATTCGCGGGCGATCTTCAGGCACCATTTGGCGGCGCCCGCGCAGGCGGCGGGGAGGGAGAGCCGGCCGGTGTTGAGGGTGGTGAGGGCGATCTTGAGGCCGGCGCCCTCGGGGCCGATGCGGTTGCCGGCGGGGACGCGGACGCGGTGGAAGCGGGTGACGCCGTTCTCCAGGCCGCGCAGGCCCATGAAGGCGTTGCGGTGCTCGACGGTGATGCCGGGCGCGTCGGCCTCGACGACGAAGGCGGTGATGCCGCCGGGGTGCCCTTCGGAGGCGGGGACGCGGGCCATGACGACGAGGAGGTCGGCGACGACGCCGTTGGTGGTCCACAGCTTCACGCCGTCGAGGACGTAGTCGTCCCCGTCCGGTACGGCGGTGGTGGCGAGGCGGGCCGGGTCGGAGCCGACGTCGGGCTCGGTGAGCAGGAAGGCGGAGAGGTCGGTGCGGGCGAGCCGGGGCAGGAAGGCGTCCTTCTGCTCCCGGGTGCCGAAGAGTTTCAGCGGCTGCGGTACGCCGATCGACTGATGCGCGGAGAGCAGGGCGCCGACAGCGGGGCTGGCGGAGCCCACGAGGGCGAGGGCGCGGTTGTAGTACAGCTGGGTGAGGCCGAGCCCGCCGTACTTCGGGTCGATCTTCATCCCGAGGGCGCCGATCTCCTTGAGTCCGGTGATCGTCTCGTCGGGGATGCGGGCCTCGCGTTCGATGCGGGCGCCGTCGATCCGGGTCTCGCAGAAGTCGCGGAGGACGGCGAGGAAGGCCTCGCCGCGCCGGACGTCCTCGGCGGCGGGGAGCGGGTGCGGGTGGACGAGGTCGAGGCGGAACCGGCCGAGGAACAGCTCCTTCGCGAAGCTCGGCCTGTGCCAGTGCTGCTCGCGCGCGGCCTCGGCGACCTGCCGGGCCTCGCGCTCGGTGACCTTGGGCCGCTGCGTGGGTGCGGACATGGACGCCTCCTTGGGCTCCTGTCCGTCGTACCCGATACCGGCGGGTCCGGAAAGAGGAGGCGATCCTTCCGGGTATGTCCTCCTGGTGAGACGCTCCGCCCGTACGGGACGGCCGCGCGTAGGGTCCGCGGCATGTCTCAGCCGATCAAGCTCGTCGTCCTCGTCGCCACGCTGCCCGGCCGGGGCGCGGAACAAGTCGCCGCCTTCGAGGCGCTCGCGCCCCTGGTACGGGCGGAGGACGGCTGCCTGCAGTACGACCTCCACCGGGTGGCCGACGATCCCGACCGCTTCGCCCTGATCGAGCGCTGGGCCTCGGCCGAGGCGCTGGCCGCGCACGACGTCGCCCCGCACATGGTCGCGGCCGACGCCGCGAACAAGGCGTTCCGCGCGGGGCCCGCCGAGGTCGTCCGTCTGGTGGACGCCCCCGTCGCATGAGGAACATGAGAAAGGCGGCCCGAGCCCCCGCACAGTGGGCTCGGACCGCCTGATCCGGGTGGGGCGGTACCCCTTAGAGGGCGAGGCCCGTCAGGACGAGCACGCGCTCGTAGGTGTAGTCGTCCATGGCGTACTTGACGCCCTCGCGGCCGACGCCGGAGCGCTTGGCGCCGCCGTACGGCATCTGGTCGGCGCGGTACGAGGGGACGTCGCCGACGATCACGCCGCCGACCTCCAGCGCGCGGTGGGCGCGGAAGGCGGTCTGCAGGTCGTGGGTGAAGACACCGGCCTGGAGGCCGAAGTCCGAGTCGTTGACCGCGGCGAAGGCCTCGGCCTCGCCGTCGACCTTGGCGATGGTCAGGACCGGGCCGAAGACCTCGGCGCGGGCCAGCGTGACGTCGGCCGGGAGGTCGGTGAGGACGGTCGGGGCGTAGGTCGCGCCCTCGCGCTTGCCACCGGCGAGGAGCTTGGCGCCGGCCGCGACGGCCTCGTCGACCCAGGACTCGACGCGCTGGGCGGCGGCCTCGTCGACCAGCGGGCCGACGTCGGTGGCGTCGTCCGCCGGGTCGCCGGTGACCTGCGCCTCGACGGCGGCGACGATCTTCGGCACCAGGCGGTCGTAGACCGAGGCGTCGGCGATCACGCGCTGCACGGAGATGCAGGACTGGCCGCCCTGGTAGTTGGAGAAGGTCGCGATGCGGCTCGCGGCCCAGTCCAGGTCGGCCTCGGAGGACCAGTCGGGCAGGACGACGGCCGCGGCGTTGCCGCCGAGCTCCAGGGTGCAGTGCTTGTGGGGCACCGACTGCTGGATGGCGTAGCCGACCTTGTCGGAGCCGGTGAAGGAGATGACCGGGAGGCGCTCGTCCTGGACGAGGGCGGGCATGCGGTCGTTCGGCACGGTCAGGATCGACCAGGAGCCGGCCGGCAGGTCGGTCTCGGCCAGGATCTCGCCCAGGATCAGGGAGGAGATCGGCGTCGACGGGGCCGGCTTGAGGATGATGGGGGCGCCGACGGCGATGGCCGGGGCGACCTTGTGGGCGCTGAGGTTCAGCGGGAAGTTGAACGGCGCGATGCCGAGGACGACGCCCTTGGGGATGCGGCGGGTCAGGGCGAGGCGGCCCGCGCCGCCGGCCTCGGTGTCCAGGCGCTGGGCCTCGCCGGCGTTCCAGCGGCGGGCCTCCTCGGCGGCGAAACGGAAGACGGAGACGGCGCGGCCGACCTCACCGCGGGCCCACTTGATGGGCTTGCCGTTCTCGGCGGAGATCAGCTGGGCGATCTCCTCGGTGCGCTCGGCGAGCCGCTTCGACACGTGGTCGAGGGCGGCGGCGCGGACGTGCGCCGGGGTCGCGGCGAACTCGTCGACGACGGCGTGCGCGGCGGCGACGGCCTCCTCGACCTGGGCCTCGGTGGGCACGCTGACCTTGCCGACCAGACGTCCGTCGTACGAGTTCGTGACGTCGAAGGTGGCGTCGCCGGTGGCCTCGCGGCCGGCGAGCCAGAAGGCGTGGGTGGTCGTCATTGCGTCCCGGCCCTTTCCGTTTCGGGGTGCGAGCGGTTGCTCTGGTGACACCGTAGGGCCGGGACGGCGGGCGCGGGCTTGTCCGGTATGGAGTAGTGGGGGTGGCGGCTCTGTCCGCTTCGGCCGAAGCGGGGTCGCCGGCGTCCGCTCCTGCCGGGGTCACCGGCGTCCGTACGCCGGGAGGGGCCGCTCGCCGCCCCGGCGCACGGCGATGACGCCGTCCTCGTACGGGAACATGTCCCCGAGTTCGTCGGCGTGGCCCACCACGTGGTCGCGGAAGGCTCGGTCTCGTCCCGTCCCGGTTCGTCATGCGGCCCCCGGCCCTGATGCGGCGCTTCGAGAACGCTTCAGGGCAGGGGACGGGTGATCATCCGCGTCGCTCGGTCGAGACGATCAGGCAGACCCCGCCGACGACGATCGCGCCGCCGAGGAGGATCGGCCAGGTCAGGGCCTCGTTCAGGACGAGGGCGCCGAGCAGGACGGCGACGACCGGGTTCACGTAGGCGTAGGTGGCGGCGAGGGAGACCGGCGCGGTCTGGAGGAGCCAGGCGTACGCGGTGAAGGCGACGAGCGAGCCGAAGACGATCAGGTACGCGAGGGCGGCCCAGGAGCGGCCGGAGACGGCGCCCAGGTCGAGGCCGTGGTGCTCGCCGCGCAGGAGACCGAGGGTGAGCGCGGCGAGGCCGCCGGCCAGCATCTCGTACGCGCTCGCCGTGAAGGGGTTGGCGGGCATGGGCAGCCGGGCGGAGGAGACGGAGCCGACGGACCACAGCAGGGCCGCGACGAGGACGAGCAGGACGCCGCCGATCTTCACCTCGCCGCTGAGGCCGGGGACGGTGAGGACGCCGAGGCCGGCGAAGCCGAGCAGGACGCCGCCGTAGGCGCCGGGGCCGGGGCGGTCGCCGAAGACCGTGCGGAGCAGGACGACCCAGACGGGGACGGCGGCGACGAGGAGGGCGGCGAGGCCGGAGGGGATGGAGGTCTCGGCGAGGACGACGAGGCCGTTGCCGCCGAGGATCAGGAGCAGGCCGACGAGGACGGCGGAGCCGAGTTCCCGGCGGGTGACCCTGAGGGCGGCGGGGCCCTGCCGCCAGGCGACGATCGCGGCGAGGATCAGGCCGGCGGTGACGAAGCGGGCGCCGCCGGAGAGGAACGGCGGGAGGGTCTCGACGACGATCCGGATCCCGAGGTACGTGGACCCCCAGACGACGTACACGATGCCGAGCGCGGCCCAGACGGCGCCGGTGATCCGGCGGGCGGGGGCGGGGGCGGCGGTACGGGGTCCGGGGGCGGCCGGACGGGTCTCGGGGGCCGGGTCGACGGCGGGGCTTGTCATGAGCAGGAGAGTAGGGAGCGGGGGCCCGGACAGCCAATAAAACTGCCCGAATCCGGGCAGGACTAGCGGAATTCGGACGGCGGAGAGCCTCCCGGAGGCGTTGCGGAGGGGTGGGAGGATGTCCGGGACCGCATGACCTCAGGGGGTAAGCATGATCCTTTACGTACTGATCGGCGTCCTGGCCCTCGCCGTCGCGGGCTGCGCCTCCGTGGTCTGGGCGGCACGCGGCGGCCCCCGCTGGGTCCGCGCGATCGCCACCGTCACCCTGCTGGGCGGCGAGGTGGTCCGCGACGGACAGCGCCGGAGCGTGCGCGGCGGCGGGGGCGACGACGGCGGCTCGGACTAGGACCTGTCCGGCGCGCCGTGGCGTGATCTCCCGGAGCGATACGGCCCGTGGGACCGACCGGCTCAAGCGCCACCGCGCGGTGGCGACGAGATGCGACGGGCTCGCCGTTCGCCACGAGGCGACCGTGCCGGTCGCGGCCATCGGCGAACGGCTGTGACCAGCACCTTCACGCCAGCCCCCGGGTGAGGTTGTCGGTGACGCGCTGGAGCACGGAGACCGCGGTCGCGTACTCCTCCTCCGTGATGTCGCCGAGGAGGTCCGCGCGCACCCGGTCCATGTGTTCCTTCGCCGTCGCCAGGCCCTCGCGGCCCTGCTCCGTGAGGGTCAGCCGGCCGTCCGTGCCGATGCCGAGCCAGCCCCGGTGCACGAGGGCATCGGCGGCGTGGACCATCACCTGGGCGCCCATGCCGTAGGGCACGGCCAGGGCGCGGATCTCCTCCATGGTGAGGCCGTGCTCGGCCCGGACGATGTTGTTGAGCGCCCACCACTGCGGCTGGGTCATGTCGATGCGCGCCAGGGCAGCCTGCGAGTGCCGCAGGATCGCCTCGGTGGCGCCCCAGGCGACCAGGGCGATGGGCCGCCGACCGAGCGTGGTGGTGCCGTTCTGCGGGGTGCTTGCGGTCGTCATGATCGCCAAGCTAGGACCTCGAGTGCGGTTGAGGTCAAGGCGGCGATCCCGGAGACCCCGGGAGCCCCGGGCTACTCCCCGCTCTCGCCCGTCGCCTTCAGGGCCAGCCACAGCTCCATCCGGACGTCCGGATCGTCCAGCGAGCGGCCGAGGATCTCCTCCACCCGGCGCATCCGGTAGCGCAGCGTGTGCCGGTGGACGCCCAGGTCCGCCGCCGCCGCGTCCCACTGGCCGTGCCGGGAGAGCCAGGCGCGCAGCGAGGCCACCAGATCGCCGCGGCCGGTCGCGTCGTGCTCCCGCAGCGCGCGCAGCATCCCGTCGGCGAAGGCGCGGACGGCGTCGTCGGCGAGGAGCGGAAGCACCGAGCCCGCCGCCAGGTCCTCGTGCTCGACGAGCGCCCTCCCCCGTCGCCGGGCGACCGAGAGGGCCTGCTCGGCCTGCTTGTACGCGGCTGCCGCGCCGCTCGGGCCCGCCGGGGCGGAGAGCCCGACCACCACGCCGGCGTCCTCGGCCTCCCGCTCCGCGTACCCCTCGCAGGCGGCGACGACCGCGCCGCCGTCCCCGGCGAGGACGACGAGCCGCTGCCCGCTCTCGGCGACGGTGAGCACCGCCTCGCCCGCGCGGGCGGCGGCGGCCTCCAGGGCCTCGGCGAGCACCGGCAGCGGCGGCTCCCCGGCCGGCTCTCCCCCGGCGGCCTCGGCGACGAGCAGCCGGTAGGGGGCGTCGAGCAGCCCTCCGTACAGGTCCCCGGCCACCGCGCGGGCGGGCTCCGGCTGGCCCGCGAGCATCAGGCGCAGCACCGCCGCGCCGAGCCGCTGCTCCGCCGCCTGGAGCGAGCGGGAACGTTCCGTCGTGAGGGTGAGCAGGGCGATCGCCGAGTGCACCGCGTACCGCTCGGCCGTGCCGAGGGGCGCGCCCGTGCCGACGGCGAGGGCGCCGCGCACCCGGCGCCCGGTGCCGAGCGACTGGAGCTCGACGCGGTCGTCCGTACCGCCGACGACCGCGCTGGCGGGCGCGGGCCGCTCGCGCAGCCGCTCCACGTCCGGGGTGAGCCGGGCGGCCCGGCGCGCCGCCCAGTCGGGCGAGACGGCGACGACGGTGCCGGAGGCGTCGTACAGCGCGGCCCAGCCGTCGACGTGCGCGGCGAGCCGGGCGACGACGGCCTCCGGGCCCTCGGCGAGCGCGGCGCGGGTCAGCTCGCGCTGGGCCTCGAAACCGGCCGTGACCGCCCGGTACTGGTCGGCGGAGATGGCCGCCGACACGGCCTTGCTGATGGCCAGGAACGGGGTCCTGCGCGGCACCTCCAGGAGCGGCAGGTGCTCCTCGCGCGCCGCGTCGAGCAGGGCCGGCGGGATCTCCTCGTAGTTGACGCCCACCGCGAAGCCGAGCCCGACCACCCCGGCGCCGAGCAGCCGCCGCACATAGCGGCGCATCGCCCCCAGGTCCTCCGCGTCGAGCGTGAGCGCGGTCGTGAGGAGGAGTTCGCCGCCCTCCATGTAGGGGACGGGGTCGGCGAGCTCGCTGACGTGGGCCCAGCGGACGGGGGTGTCGAGGCGGTCCTCACCCGCGCGGACGATGAGCTTGAGGGCGGAGTGCTGCACGAGCGAGGCGAGGGTGGGCGGCATTGGGGACCGTCGGACCTTTGAGCGAGGACCGCGCACGGGGGGAGCCGTGCACGGAAGCGGGGAGGCGCCGCTCAGCCGAGCGGCGCCCCCGATTGTGCCAGGGCCGCCGGGAGCCCGCTCGGGCGCGCGAGGGGTGAGACGGCTCAGCTGCGCAGGTCTACGAGGAGGGGCGGCATGTGCTCGCCGCGCACATTGCTGAGCGAGAGGACGGCATGGCCGGGCGGGACCGCGTGGGCGAGGTCGGAGGCCGACCACCGCTGCCGCTCCACCTCGCGCACCGTGACGGCCTCCGTAGTCACGGCTTTGCCGGTCACCAGTCGCCGCATGAAGTGCAGGGCCTTGGTCAGCGGCTCGTCCGAGATGATCTGCCGATTGGTGACGTCCCGGGTCTGCACCCATTCGGTGCCCCAGGTCTCGGCGAACCGTCCGCCGTCCGAGGAAGCGATCCCCGCGAACGCCATGCGACAGCCGACGGCCCCGAGCAGCGGCCCGCGCAGCCCCTCCGGCACGTCCTCCAGGCTGCGCAGCGCGAGGACGACACCGGCGTTGGCGGAGCGCAGCCTCTGCAGAGCCCGTACGGAGTCGCCCGTGACGGTGTGGGTGGCGTCGTCCAGAACCAAGCAGGCGAAGAGGGAACGGTCGCTGCGGGCAAGGGCGGCCTCTGTGAACTGGGCGAGCAGAAGCCGCGAAACGATCCGGGAGGCCTCGGCGTGGCCGCGCTCGGGCAGATCGACGCGGACACGGAGCGGGTGCTCGAGCGCCCGGAGCGAGAACTGCGGTCGCTCCGGCCCGTCGGCGCTGCCCTCGGTGCGGAAGAAGCCGGCGAAAGCGGGCCGGTCCAGGAAGGCGATGCGCTCGGCGAGCAGGACGCCGACTTCGTCGCCGCGTTCGGTCTGCCTCTGTCGTGCAGCCAGCTCTCGCAGCTGGGCGGGGTGGTCGGCGACAGCGGCCCGGAGCGCAGCGAGTGCCTCGGGTGCCTCGTCAAGCAGCTCTCGTAGCTCGGGCACACCGGGGAAGCGGCCGTACGCGGCAAGGAACGGCCCGATCAACTGGGCGAGCGCGGTGGCGGCTCGCCGGCTATCGACGACGAGGTCCCCCACCAGGGCCTCTGCAAGTACGCGGGCGGCCTCATCTGGATCGTCGGCGCCACCATAGAGGTCAAGGTCGTGGGTGGACCTGTGCTGGCCGACGGAGACGACGACGTCGAAGGCCTCGTCGGGGCCGAGCAGAGCGCCGCGGGCGGTGATGGCGACGACTGCGGCGCGGTTGGCGAGGGCCTGAAGACAGAGCGCCTCGACAGCGGGCCGCACCAGCCGCACGGTCTTCCCGGTCCCTGCGGGCCCGACGGCGAGCAGCGAGGTCCCGAGCACGCCCGGCTCCAGGGCCACGCCGGTGGTACGCCGCGCATAGGGATTGCGCTGATGGTCTGCGACGGTACCGATGAGAACCTGGCCGGTGGCGAGGTCGTGGGTGGCGGTACGGACCGGCAGGTCGCGCAGGCCCGAGGGGTGGCCACAGGCGGCGGCGCCCCGGGCGCGCACGGCCTCGTTGAAAGCGGCGAGGCGCTCCGGCCGCGTCCGCGCGCCCTGCCAGGCTCGGCGGATCCGGGCATAGTCGACGTCCCCGAGGACTCCCTGGCGAGTGGCCTCGGCGAGGCGCTCGGCCGCTTCGGTCAGTCCGGCGTCACGCAGGTCGGGCCAGTCGGCGGGGTCTGCGGCCGGTGGCGGCTGCGGGGCGTCGACAGCCAGCCCAAGGCGTCGACGTACGACGGGCCAGGTGCCCACACGCCCGACGGCCGCGACGACGGCCGCGGCCAGCAGCACGTAGTAGATGTTGAAGACCCACGTGAACCAGGTGACCGTGCGAGGCAGCTCGCGCCAGACTCCCGGCACGAGAACGAACAGCGGCCACACCGGCACGCCGTAGCGGTGCCAAACGTCGCGCCAGTTGCCGACCCTCCCAAAGCCAAGGGCCATGAGCCCGAGGACAACTCCATTCCAGAGATAGGTCGCGAACATGTACAGCTCAAACTGGGAGCTGTTGGTGTTTCGCCACTCATCGGGCAGCACCCAAAGCAGGGGGAGGACCCACCAGTCGTCGACGAAGATCCACCAGCCGTCGAGGTAGCCGTTCTTGAGCAGTGACCAGAGCAGCCATCCACAGAGGTAGGCGATCAAGGCGCCACTGATGAGTTTCCGCCCGGGCACCTGCTCAGGCTCCTCCTCCGGGCGGGGCCGGTGCGCAAGTCGCCAGACGCCGGGGGCGGCTGCAGGCCTGGGAATACGAAGCCATTCGGCGCTCCCTGTCCGAGACGGTGCATGGGCGGGCGATGGCGGTACGAAGGGCGGCCTCGGAGGCGGAGGGCCGGGAGGCATGGGCGGTGCACCGGCGGGCGGCGCCGCCGGGCGCGGGACCGCGCCCCCCCTGGTGTCGCGTGACTCGTACGTGCCGTCGGTCTCCATGAACCCCTGCCCCCTGACCAGCCAGGTCGCCGCGTCTGTGCCACCGTCAATCTAGTGGGCCCGGCGCCCCCCGGAGGGGATTCGACCACCCGTGCGGCCGAGGGGTGGCCGACTCGCGCGGAGGCGTGCCGCCGTGCGGAACCGGAGCCGTCATGTCCATCCCGGACAACGACACACCCGCGACCACTCCCGATCGGCGCATGCCTGACCCCCTCCCCCGCGCCTAGCCTGCGGAGGAAACCCGCAAGTGCGTCCAGAACCACCCCAGGAGCCCCGCATGAACGCTGTCCCGCAGGAGCGGCGCGTCGTCACCGCCATCCCCGGTCCGAAGTCGCAGGAGCTTCAGGCCCGCCGTCTCGGCACGGTCGCCGGTGGCGTCGGTTCGACGCTGCCCGTCTTCACCAAGCGGGCCGGCGGCGGCATCATCGAGGACGTCGACGGCAACCGTCTGATCGACTTCGGTTCCGGCATCGCCGTGACCTCCGTCGGCGCCTCCGCCGAGGCCGTCGTGCGCCGCGCCTCCGCGCAGCTCCAGGACTTCACCCACACCTGTTTCATGGTGACGCCGTACGAGGGTTACGTGGAGGTCTGCGAGGCGCTGGCCGAGCTGACCCCGGGCGACCACGCCAAGAAGTCCGCGCTGTTCAACTCGGGCGCCGAGGCCGTCGAGAACGCGGTGAAGATCGCCCGCTCGTACACCAAGCGCCAGGCCGTCGTCGTCTTCGACCACGGCTACCACGGCCGTACCAACCTCACCATGGGCATGACGGCGAAGAACATGCCGTACAAGCAGGGCTTCGGCCCGTTCGCGCCCGAGGTCTACCGCGTGCCGGTCGCCTACGGCTACCGCTGGCCCACGGGTGCCGAGAACTGCGGTCCCGAGGCCGCCGCCCAGGCGATCGACAACATCACCAAGCAGATCGGCGCCGAGAACGTCGCCGCGATCGTCATCGAGCCGGTCCTCGGCGAGGGCGGCTTCATCGAGCCGGCCAAGGGCTTCCTGCCGGCGATCGTGAAGTTCGCCAACGACAACGGCATCGTCTTCGTCGCGGACGAGATCCAGGCCGGCTTCTGCCGTACCGGCCAGTGGTTCGCCTGCGAGGACGAGGGCATCGTCCCGGACCTCATCACCACCGCCAAGGGCATCGCGGGCGGTCTGCCGCTCGCCGCCGTCACCGGCCGCGCCGAGATCATGGACTCCGTCCACGGCGGCGGTCTGGGCGGCACCTACGGCGGCAACCCGGTGGCCTGCGCCGGTGCGCTCGGCGCCATCGAGACGATGAAGGAGCTCGACCTCAACGGCAAGGCCAAGCGCATCGAGGAGGTCATGAAGACCCGCCTCACCGCCATGCAGGAGAAGTTCCCGGTCATCGGTGACATCCGCGGTCGCGGCGCCATGATCGCCATCGAGCTGGTGAAGGACCCGGCGACGAAGGAGCCGCACGCCGAGGCCGCCGCCGCGCTCGCCAAGTACTGCCACAACGAGGGCGTGCTCGTCCTGACCTGTGGCACCTACGGCAACGTGCTGCGCTTCCTGCCGCCGCTGGTCATCGGCGAGGACCTGCTCAACGAGGGCCTGGACGTCATCGAGGCCGCGCTCGCGACCGTCTGAGGACCGATCCGGCACACGGTGTGAAGACTCTGTGGGGGGCCGATGGCGGGACGCGTTTCCCGCTGTCGGCCCCCCGTTCCGTGACGTACGGTTTCTGCAGATGAGAGAAACACCCCGGGCGGAGCCTCCCCAGCCCCGCCCACACCGTGCCTTCGAGCACACCGCCGGCGCCTCGTGCTCCGGGACTCCTCACCGATCGGATGGCCGCCCGCCCCACACCCCCCGGGGCGCGCGGCAGCCCGATCCCCTCGGCCGCCCTGGAACCACCCCCCCTGTTCCAGGGCGGCCGGCTCTCTTCTCGGCGCTCGTCGCCCTCGCCGTCGTGACCTGGCAGGTGCTCGTCCACGGCCCCTTGGCCAGGCTCGACGAGCGGGTGTCCCGGTCCCTGGTGGGCACGGTCCCCCGCCCCCTGAGCGAACTCGCCTCCGATCTCGGCGACATGACGGTCGCCCTTCCGGTCCTCGCCTGCGCCATGGCGTACGCGGTGTGGCGGGGCCGCCGCTCCGCCGCCCTGCACGCGGGCCTCGCGATGGCGGCGGTCCCCCTTCTGGTGGTCCCGCTGAAGGAGTGGACGGCCCGCCCCGGCCCGCTGGAGCCCTGGGCCCAGGGCTACTTCCCCTCGGGCCACACGGCGACCGCCGCGGTCGCCTACTTCGGCGCGGCCCTCCTCGTGTCGAACCGGCTGCTCCCCGTCGCCGCCGTGCTGACGGCGGTGACGGGGGCCGGGCTGGTCCTGCGGGGCTTCCACTGGCCGCTGGACGTGTTCGCCAGCCTCTGCCTCTCGCTGCTGCTCCTGGGCGCCGGTTCCCGCCGTACGCGTCGGAGTTCCGGCTGAACTCCCCCTGGCCGTACCGGTACCGGTTGACCGACCAGGCGCGACCCGCCGGGCAGGGCCCGGTTCGAGCCCGTGGCCCGTCGCCTCGGATCCGGCCACCAGGCCCCTCAGCCGCCCCCGTCGGGCCGCTCCCCGCCCAGTCGGCCCGCCGCCTCGTGCATCGCCAGCTCCAGGAGGGAGGCGTCGGTGAGGGTGCCCAGGCCGTCCGGCGCCACCAGCCAGCGCACCCGTCCGGTGACCCGTCCGGGGTACGGGGCGACGATCCAGGTGCCGGAGCCCACGCCCCGCACGCCGGTGCCGAGCCAGCGGGCGGCGGTTCCCGGCGGGACGAAGAACCCCATCCGGGCCTCGCCGAAGTCGGCCAGGACCGGTCCGGGCCGGTCCACGAGCCGGGTCAGCACGTCGAGGGCGGGATGGCCGAGCTCTCCCGGCAGGATCAGCACGTCCCAGCGCCTGCCGGCGGGCAGCAGCGCGACCCCGTGGGGGTTGCGCTCCCACTCCCAGCGGCAGGCGTCGGGATCCGGTGCGACCGAGGCCAGCCACTCCACAGCGGCCCTGGTGCCAGAAGCCCCCGTACCAGTCATCGCGACGATCTCCTTCCGTGTGGACGCGGTGTCCACACGGAGAGAGCGGGTACGGGGGCTTCTCTTACGCGGCTTCGCCTACGCGCCGGAAGTGATCTGCGTCACATCCCGGCTCAGCTGTCGAAGCCGAGGCCGAGCCGGTCCATGGCCTTCAGCCACAGGTTGCGCCGCCCGCCGTTCTCGTCGGCGCGGGCGAGCGACCACTTGGTGATGCCGATGCCGGCCCAGGCGACCGGCTCGGGCGGGAACGGCAGCGGCTTGGAGCGGACCATCTCCAGCTCGGTGCGTTCGGTGCGCTCCCCCGCGAGCAGGTCGAGCATCACGTCCCCGCCGAAGCGGGTGGCGCCGACGCCGAGGCCGGTGAACCCGGCCGCGTACGCCACCTTCCCCTGGTGCGCCGTGCCGAAGAAGGCCGAGAAGCGCGAGCAGGTGTCGATCGCGCCGCCCCAGGCGTGGCTGAAGCGGAGCCCCTCCAGCTGCGGGAAGCAGCGGAAGAAGTGCTCGGCGAGCTTGAGGTACGTCTCCGGGCGGTGGTCCATCTCGGCGCTGACCTTGCCGCCGTACGGGTAGACCGCGTCGTAGCCGCCCCACAGGATGCGGTGGTCGGCGGTGATCCGGAAGTAGTGGAACTGGTTCGCGGAGTCGCCGAGTCCCTGCCGGTTCTTCCAGCCGACCGAGGCGAGCTGCTCGGGGCTGAGCGGCTCGGTCATCAGGGCGTAGTCGTAGACCGGGACGGTGTACGCCCTCACGCGCCGGACCAGCGAGGGGAAGACGTTGGTGCCGAGCGCGACCCGGCGGGCGACCACCCTGCCGTACGGGGTGCGGACGCCCATGCCGGCGCCCACCGGGACCAGTTGCAGACCGGGCGTGTTCTCGTAGATCCGTACGCCCAGGTCGAGGCAGGCCCGCTTCAGGCCCCAGGCCAGCTTGGCGGGGTGGAGCATGGCGACGCCGCGCTTGTCCCACAGGCCGCCGAGGAAGGTCGGCGAGTCGACCTCGGCCCGTACGGCGCCTTGGTCCAGGAACTCCAGGCCCTCGGCGAGACCGAGCCGCCCGGCCTCCTCGTACCACTCGTGGAGCTCCTCCACCTGGTACGGCTCGGTGGCGACGTCGATCTCGCCGGTGCGCTCGAAGTCGCAGTCCAGGGAGTAGCGGGCGACGGTCTCCTCGATGGCGTCGAGGTTCCGCCCGCCCATCCGCTCCAGCTTCGGCAGCTCGCCCGGCCAGCGGGCGAGCCCGTTGCCGAAGCCGTGGGTGAGGGAGGCCGCGCAGAAGCCTCCGTTGCGGCCCGAGGCGGCCCAGCCCACCTCGCGGCCCTCGATCAGTACGACATCCCGGGAGGGGTCGCGCTCCTTGGCGAGGAGCGCGGTCCACAGTCCGCTGTATCCGCCGCCGACCACGAGGAGATCGCACTTCTCGGTGCCGGTGAGGGCGGGCAGGGCTCCGGGCTTGCCGGGGTCTTCCAGCCAGAAGGGGACGGGCTGGGCGTCGGAGAGAGATTGTGCAGCGAGACGCATGGCGACTGGGGCCATGGTTTCCAACTCCTTCGGTGCCTGAGACGGCCTTCGCTCAGGCCGTTGCTCAGGCTGTTGCTGTTTTCTTGCGCCGGTTCGTGATGATCTGTCCGGCCATGACCATCAGTACCGCGATGACGAACATCGCCGTGCCGATGACGTTGATCTGAACGGGGGTTCCGCGCTGCGCCGAGCCCCAGACGAACATGGGGAAGGTGACGGTGGAGCCCGCGTTGAAGTTGGTGATGATGAAGTCGTCGAACGAGAGCGCGAAGGCGAGCAGCGCGCCGGCCGCGATGCCGGGCGCGGCGATCGGCAGGGTCACCCGCAGGAAGGTCTGCGTCGGGCCCGCGTAGAGGTCGCGCGCGGCCTCCTCCAGGCGCGGGTCCATGGACATGACCCGGGCCTTGACCGCCGTCACGACGAACGACAGACAGAACATGATGTGGGCGATCAGGACCGTCCAGAAGCCCAGCTCGATCCCCATGTTGAGGAAGAGCGTGAGCAGGGACGCGGCCATGACGACCTCGGGCATCGCCATCGGCAGGAAGATCAGCGAGTTGATCGCGCCGCGCGCCCGGAAGCGGTAGCGGACCAGCGCGAAGGCGATCATCGTGCCGAGGAGGACCGCTCCGACCGTCGCCCAGGCGGCGAGCTGGAGCGAGAGCGAGAGCGACTCGCACATGTCGGCGACGCCGCAGGGGTCCTTCCAGGCGTCGAGCGAGAACTCCTGCCAGGAGTAGTTGAAGCGTCCCTTCGGCCTGTTGAAGGAGAACGCCATCACGACGAGGTTCGGCAGGATCATGTACGCGAGCGTCAGCAGGCCCGCGATGACGACGAGGTTCTTCCGCAACCAGCGCATCAGACCAGGTCCTCCGTTCCGGCGCGGCGGATGTACACGGTGACCATGCCCAGCACGATCGCCATGAGGATGAAGGAGAGCGCGGCGGCCGTCGGGTAGTCGAGCACCCGCAGGAACTGCGACTGGATGACGTTTCCGACCATCTTGGTGTCGGTCGAGCCGAGCAGTTCGGCGTTGACGTAGTCGCCGCTCGCCGGGATGAAGGTGAGCAGGGTGCCCGAGACGACGCCGGGCATCGACAGCGGGAAGGTCACCTTGCGGAAGGTGGTCGCCGGGGAGGCGTACAGGTCCTGCGCGGCCTCGTGCAGCCGGCCGTCGATCCGCTCCAGGGAGGTGTAGAGGGGCAGGATCATGAAGGGCAGGAAGTTGTACGTGAGACCGGTGACCACCGCCATCGGGGTGGCGAGGACGCGGTCGCCCTCGGTCCAGCCGAGCCAGCTGGTCACGTCCAGGAAGTGCAGGGCGTTCAGCGCCTCGACCACGACGCTGTCGTCGGCCAGGATCGTCTTCCACGCGAGCGTGCGGATGAGGAAGCTGGTGAAGAACGGCGCGATGACGAGGACGAGGAGCAGGTTCCGCCAGCGGCCGGCCTTGAAGGCGATGAGGTACGCGAGCGGGTAGCCGAGCAGCAGGCAGAGCAGGGTCGCGGTCCCGGCGTACAGCAGGGAGCGGACGAACTGCGGCCAGTACTCCTGGAAGGCGTCCCAGTAGGTCTGGAAGTGCCAGGTGACCTCGAAGCCCTTCTCCAGGGAGCCGGTCTGCACCGAGGTCGAGGCCTGGTAGACCATCGGCAGCGCGAAGAAGACGAGCAGCCAGATGATGCCGGGCAGCAGCAGCCAGTACGGGACGAGCCGTTTGCGGGCGGAGGGCTTGCGCAGAGCCGGTTCCTCTATCGGAGGAACCTCTTTCGCCAGGGTTGCGGTCACGAGGCGTCCTCCACCGTCTCCACGCCCGCGTCGATGTCCTGCGTCGCGTCGAGGCCGAAGGTGTGGGCCGGGTTCCAGTGCAGGACGACCTGGGCGCCCGGGACGAGCCGCGTGTCGCGCTCGATGTTCTGCTCGTACACCTGGAGCTCCGCGCCCGCCGGCGAGTTCACCACGTACTGGGTGGAGACGCCGATGAAGGAGGAGTCGACGATCCGGCCGGTCACCCGGTTGCGGCCGTCGGCGATCTTCCCCGCGTCGTCGGCGTGCGCGAGCGAGATCTTCTCGGGGCGGACGCCCACGAGCACCTTGCCGCCCTGGCGGACGGCCGGGGTACAGCGGCCGCCGGGGAGCCGGAGCTTGCCGCCGCCCGCCGTGACCACCACCTCGGAGCCCGTCTCCAGGACCTCGGCCTCGATGAGGTTCGAGGTGCCGAGGAAGTTGGCGACGAAGGTGGTCTGCGGGTTCTCGTACAGGTCGGCGGGGGCGCCGAGCTGCTCGACCCGGCCGCCGTTCATCACCGCGACCTGGTCGGCCATCGTCATGGCCTCCTCCTGGTCGTGGGTGACGTGCACGAAGGTGATGCCGACCTCGGTCTGGATCCGCTTGAGCTCCAGCTGCATCTGGCGGCGCAGCTTGAGGTCGAGCGCGCCGAGCGGCTCGTCGAGGAGGAGGACCTGCGGGTGGTTGATGAGCGCGCGGGCCACGGCGACGCGCTGCTGCTGGCCGCCGGAGAGCTGGTGCGGCTTCTTGTGGGCGTGCTCGCCGAGCTGGACGAGGTCGATCATCTCGTCGACCTGCTTCTTCACCGATTTGATGCCGCGGCGGCGCAGGCCGAAGGCGATGTTCTCGGAGATGTCCATGTGCGGGAAGAGCGCGTAGGACTGGAAGACGGTGTTGACCGGCCGCTTGTAGGGCGGGAGGTCGGTGACGTCCTGGTCGCCGAGGAAGACGGTGCCCGTCGTCGGGTCCTCCAGGCCGGCGATCATGCGCAGGGTGGTGGTCTTGCCGCAGCCGGAGGCGCCGAGCAGGGCGAAGAAGGAGCCCTGCGGGACGGTCAGGTCGAGCGGGTGGACGGCGGTGAACGAGCCGTACGACTTGCTGATCCCGGTGAGACGGACGTCGCCGCCGCCAGTGTTCTTTCCGGTGTGAGCAGTCTTGTCAGTCATGGGTTGCTGTCCCAGGGAGTGAGAGAGGTGGACGAGGCCGGACTCAGGCGCCGATGAGCTTGGCGAACTTCTCCTCGTACGCCGTCTCCTCCGCGCTGCTGAGCGAGCGGAAGGCGTGGGACTTCTTGGCCATGGCCTTGTCCGGGAGGATCAGCGTGTTGTTCGCGAGCTCGGGGTCGATCTTGGCGAGCTCGTCCTTCACCCCGTCGACGGGGCAGACGTAGTTGATGTACGCGGCGAGCTGGGCGGCGACGGGAAGCTCGTAGTAGTAGTCGATGAGCTTCTCGGCGTTCGTCTTGTGCCGGGCCTGCGCGGGGACGAGCAGGTTGTCGCTGGACGTGATGTAACCGGCGGACGGGATGGAGAACTTGATGTCCGGGTTGTCCGCCTGGAGCTGGATGATGTCTCCGGCCCAGGCGAGGCAGGCCGCGATGTCGCCCTTGTCGAGGTCGGAGGTGTAGTCGTTGCCGGTGAAGCGGCGGATCTGCTTCTTGTCGACGCCCTTCTGGAGGCGCCCGATCGCCGCGTCGTAGTCGGCGTCCGTGAACTTCCCCGGGTCCTTGCCCATGTCGAGCAGGGTCATGCCGACGGAGTCGCGCATCTCGGTGAGGAAGCCGACCCGGCCCTTGAGCGAGGGGTCGTCGAGGAGCTGGGTGACCGAGTCGACCTTCTTGCCTCCGGTCGCCTTGGCGTTGTAGGCGATGACGGTCGAGATGCCCGTCCACGGGTACGAGTAGGACCGGCCCGGGTCCCAGTCGGGGCGGCGGAACTGGGCGGAGAGGTTCGCGTACGCGTTGGGGAGGTTGGCCGGGTCGAGCTTCTGCGCCCAGCCGAGCCGGATGATGCGGGCGGCGAGCCAGTCGGTGACGCAGATCAGGTCGCGGCCGGTGTCCTGGCCTGCCGCGAGCTGCGGCTTGATCTTGCCGAAGAACTCGACGTTGTCGTTGATGTCCTCGGTGTACTTGACCTTGATCCCGGTGCGCTTGGCGAACGCCTCCAGGGTCGGGCGGGACTTCTCGTCCTCGCTGACGTCCATGTACTCGGTCCAGTTGGAGAAGGCGACGGTCTTCTCCTTGGCCGACACGTCGATGGACGCCGGCCCCTGGCCCTCCCGCTTGGCCGGCGGGATGCCACAGGCGCTCAGACCGGCGAGACCGCCGACCGTGAGCGCTCCGACGCCGCCCGCTCGCAGCATCGAACGGCGGCTGAGGGCGCCCCGGCCGCTCGTCATGCTGCGCCTTATCGCCGCCAGCTGCGCGGCGGACAGGCTGTCGGGCTCGTACTGCTCCATGCGCTGTGCCCTTTCGGGATGGGTGGGCCGCTGGTCGGGCGGCTAATGGCTATCGGTCCCCGAAGATCGTGCGGTGCCAGTCCTTCGCCGCCACCGCGGTGTTGTCGAACATCACGTGCTTGACCTGCGTGTACTCCTCGAAGGAGTAGGCCGACATGTCCTTTCCGTAGCCGGAGGCCTTGGTGCCGCCGTGGGGCATCTCGCTGATGATCGGGATGTGGTCGTTGACCCACACGCATCCCGCCTTGATCTCCCGGGTGGCACGGTTGGCCCGGTAGACGTCACGGCTCCACGCGGAGGCGGCGAGGCCGTAGGGGGTGTCGTTGGCGAGCCGGATGCCCTCGTCGTCGCCGTCGAAGGGCAGGGCCACCAGGACCGGACCGAAGATCTCCGACTGCACGACCTCGCTGTCCTGTGCGGCGCCGGTGATCAGGGTGGGACGGTAGTATGCGCCGTTCTTGAGCTCTCCACCAGGGGCTTCGCCGCCGGTGACGACCGTGGCGTAGCCGCGGGCGCGCTCGACGAAGCCGGCGACGCTGTCGCGGTGGCGGTGGCTGACGAGCGGCCCGAGGTCGGTGTCCGGCGCGAAGGGGTCGCCGACGCGGACGGTCTCCATGAGCTCGGCGACCCGGGCGACGAAGGCGTCGAAGAGCGGGCGCTGGACGTACGCGCGCGTGGCGGCGGTGCAGTCCTGGCCGCTGTTGATGAGGGAGGCGGCGACGGCGCCCTGGGCGGCGGCCTCCAGGTCGGCGTCGTCGAAGACGAGGAAGGGCGCCTTGCCGCCGAGTTCGAGGTGGAGCCGCTTCACGGTGGCGGTGGCGACCTCGGCGACCCGCTTGCCGACCGGGGTGGAGCCGGTGAAGGAGGTCATGACGACGTCGGGGTGGCCGACGAGGTGCTCGCCGACGACCCGCCCGGAGCCGCTGACGACGTTGACGACACCGTCGGGGATGCCGGCCTCCTTCGCCGCCTGCGCGAACATCAGCGAGGTCAGCGGGGTGAGCTCGGCGGGCTTCAGGACGATCGTGTTGCCGGCGGCGATCGCCGGGAGGATCTTCCAGGCGGCCATCTGGAGCGGGTAGTTCCAGGGGGCGATGGAGCCGACGACGCCGATCGGCTCGCGCCGGATGTACGAGGTGTGGTCGCCGGTGTACTCGGCGGCCGACTGGCCCTGGAGGTGGCGGGCGGCCCCCGCGAAGAAGGCGGTGTTGTCGATCGTGCCGGGCACGTCGAACTCGGTGGTGAGCTTGAGCGGCTTGCCGCACTGGAGGGACTCGACCCGGGCGATGTCCTCCGCCCACTCGGCGAGGACGCCGGCGAGACGGTGCAGCGCGTCGGAGCGCTCGCCCGGGGTGGCCCCCGCCCAGGCCGGGAAGGCGGCCTTGGCCGCGGCGACGGCCTCGTCCACGTCGGCGGTGGAGGCGAGCGCGTACGTGTAGACGCTCTCGCCCGTCGCCGGGTCGATCACGCTGTGTTCCTGACCTGAGGTTCCGGCGCGGAGCCTTCCGCCGATGTACTGCGCGCCGTCCGCGAAGCGGTCCGTCACCTGGAAGCGGTTGGTCATGACGCTCTCCGTTGTCCCAGCTCGAATTGAGTGCCGATCCTGACAGAGGGACGACCGCCCAACAAGTGATTCCGTTGTTGCCTTTTGGTTACGCGACGGAATCGGTCGACCATGTGTCGAGGGGCCCGGAAAATCTCCGTACGGAGTGTCCGTGGCGGATGCCAGACTCGCATGTATGAGCAAGATCGAAGAGCTGACGCAGCAGGTCACGAGGGGTGACCGAGTGAAGTGGCTGCACTTCTGGGGCCACCGTCCGCACCCCGACGGGCGTCTCTCGGCCAGCTGTCTGAGCCAGTGGTGGCCGGCGCCCTTCACGGTCGACGGCGTGGCCTACGCGACCGCCGAGCACTGGATGATGGCCGCCAAGGCCCGCCTCTTCCAGGACGCGGACGCCGAGCGGGCGGCGCTGACCGCCCGTACCCCGGCAGAGGCCAAGAAGGCGGGCCGGCTGGTGCGCGGCTTCGACGACGCCGTCTGGGAGCGGGAGCGCTTCGGGATCGTCGTGGAGGGCAGCGTCCACAAGTTCTCCTCGGACGAGGCGCTGCGGGCGTACCTCCTGGGCACGGGAGAGCGCGTGCTGGTGGAGGCCAGTCCGCTGGACCGCGTCTGGGGCATCGGGCTCGCCGCCGACGACCCCCGCGCCCACGACCCGGCCCGCTGGCGCGGCCTCAACCTGCTGGGCTTCGCCCTGATGGAGGCGCGGGAGCGGCTGCGGGGCGACTGACACGGGAAGGACCGAATGGCCTGAAATGCACATGACCTTGATCACGCATGACCCTCTCACCCTGTGAATAACTTGTGAGGTTCATGTGGCGGGAGTTAAACAGTGTTCCTCTTTTGATCACTTTGGGGGGACACACATGCGCACCCCGCGCCCACTCGTCATCGCGATGGCCTTTCTGATGGCCATCGTGACCGCTGGCGAACAAGGCGCCTTGGCTGCGGAGCGAGGGAGCCCACCTCCCGCCCTCCGCAGCCTCGACGCACCGCAGCAATACACGGAGTCCGCCGCACATCGCGATTCCCGCGCGCCCGCGTCCGCCACGGACGCTCCGGCGTCCGGCGGCCATGGCGAACTCCGAGCCCCTGGAGAGTTGCCGGCCGAGCCTCACATCGTCGACGCTGAGTTGGCGCCGGCGAAGCAGCCGGTAATGGGCAAGGCCAGTACCGCAACCGTAGCCTCCCCCTCGCGAGTCAGCGGGTTCGACCGGGCCCGGAGCAAGGAGCTCCTTCGCGAGCGCAAGGCCAGAAGTCGGACGTTTCTGAATCCGGATGGCACGCGCACGACACAGCTGTACGACGAACCCGTCAACTTCCGCAGTCGTAACGGCGATTGGAGCGCGATCGACACCACGCTCGTTCGGGCTTCCGGAATGCAGACGATGAGCGAGGGCGACAGCTGGTCTCCCCTCGCCGTGGAATCAGGGCTCGCGTTCGCCGAGTACGCGGACGCAAGTCCCCTTGTCCTCATGGAAACGGGTGACAGCGAGTCCGTCGGATACGCGCTGGAAGATGCGGCCCGGTCTCGGGGCGAGGTCGCTGGAAGCACCATCACCTATCGCGACATTCGCGAAGGAGCGGATCTCGAACTGGTGTCTGGCAGCACATCGGTCAAGGAGACCCTCGTGCTGCACAGCCCTCAGGCACCGACAGAGTGGCGTTTCCCCCTCACCCTGCAAGGCCTCACCGCTCGCATCAGCGGAACCGGTGTCAGCTTCGTCGACGGCGCGGGGCAGCAGCGTGCCTGGATCCCCCCGGGCTGGATGGAGGACTCCCACCAGTCCGAGAGCTCCAACGAGGGGGCTGTCTCATCGGGAGTCCGCTTCGGCTTGGCCGAGGACGGGGACCGCCAGACTCTTGTCGTCACGCTGGACAAGGCCTGGCTCAACGCTCCTGAACGCGTCTTTCCCGTCCGCGTCGACCCCTCCGTGGTCGGTATCAGTTCCACGTCCGGCACCTACGTGGAGTACCCCTACAACCAGAACTTCTCGGCGGACACGGTTCTCAAGGTCGGCACATACAACGGCGGCGGCAGCAAGGCTGCGAGTTTCCTACGTTTTGCCGGATTGGAGACGACCCTCAAGAACGCGTGGGTTCTCAACACGAATCTGAATCTGTACAACTCGTGGTCGTACTCGTGCAACCCCCGTCCGGTCACCATTCACCAGATCACCTCCAACTGGTCGGAGAGCACCACCGAGAACTACCCCGGCCCGCCGACCGGAGCGTCACTCGTGTCCAAGAGCTTCGCCCACGGCTGGAGGCCTGCCGGCACGGAGACCTGGGCCTGTGGCGGGGCCTGGGAGTCGCTTCAGCTCGGCGCTGCCGGACGCAAGCTGGTGGATGACTGGACGCACGGGCGGCAGAAGAACTACGGACTGGCCGTCAAGGCGTCGACCTCCGACTCGATGGCCTGGAAGGAGTTCGGTTCGGACGACTACCCCAACGGGAAGCCGCGGCTGGATGTCACCTGGACCAAGTACGGCGCGACCTACAAGGTGGGAGGGTTCGTCACGCCAGTAACGGCCACAGCCGAAGGCACCATCAAGGTCACCGTCACCAATCAAGGACAGCAGACCTGGGTCAAGGGGGGAAGCTACAAACTCGGCTACAGCCTGTTCGACTCCGCCGGCAAGGCGATTTCCGACACCGCCAAGATCCGCTGGACGCCGATGCCGGTGGACGTACCGCCCGGTGGCAGCGTGACGCTCGACGCGAAGATAGCCCCGCTCGCTCCCGCGACCTACACGCTGCAGTGGTCGATGGAAGAGTACGGTGTCCGCAAGTTCACCGCCGAGGGCGTCCCCGGTGTCGCGATCAAGTTCTCCGCCGTCAACGTCCCTCCGCAGCTGACCCGCGAATCACCCTCCAGCGGAGCCGTATTCAACTCCCTCACGCCCACCCTGTGGGCCGAGGGGAAGGATGCCGACCACTTTCCCGGGAGTGCTCTTCAGTACACGTTCGAGGTCTGCGAGGTCGACGGAAAGGACACTCGTAAGAACTGCAGGTCCGGCGTACGAGGCACGGCCCGACAATGGGCGGTCCCTGCCGGCTGGATTTCCTGGAACAAGAACTACGCCTGGTATTCGTATGTGTGGGACGGTCAAGGCACATCCGCCAGGCCGTACCCCGCACTGTTCACCACTCAGGTACCGCAGCCGGCTCTGACGAGTCACCTCGGTGGAGACGGGGGGCGCGAATTCACCTCGCTCACCGGCAACTACTCAACCGTCGCCAGTGACGCCTCCATAGCCACCGTCGGACCGGAACTGTCCGTCAAGCGCACCTATAACGCGCTCGACCCACGTCAGGACACCCTCTTCGGCGCAGGATGGTCCACCCCATGGGACATGCGCATGCAGGTGGAGGGGTACGGACAATCAGTCCTCCTCACCCTGGGCAACGGCTCGCGCGTTCGGTTCTCGGGCAACCCCGGCGGCGGATACGCCGGCCCCCTCGGCAGCGGAATGACGTTCAGCAAGGACGGCGAGACCGAGTTCAGCGGCTGGACCCTCCGCGACCGTAGCGGCACCACGTACTCGTTCAGCTACGACCACTTGCTGCGGTCGATCAGGGACAGCGCTGGACGCGAGCAGCACCTCCAGTACGGCCACGACAACGACGGACCCCTGAGCGGGGTGATCGACATGCTCTCCGGCAGGCGTCTGAACTTCGCTTGGAACGGCAGCCACGTCACAAGCGTGACGACTAGCGCGATCGACGCCGCCACCCCCGGCTACACGTGGTCGTACACCTATGCCGGCGACCAACTCACCAAGGTCTGTCCGCCCACCTCCGCCACTGCCTGCACGACCTACGAATACGAGGCGGGGTCCGCCTACCGAAGTCTGGTCCTCGATGAGAACCCGGTTTCCTACTGGCGGCTGGGGGAATCCGAAGGATCGACCGGCATCAGCGAGGCGGCGTCCACCAACGGCAGGGAGGAGATCCTTCACCGCGATGTGACGCTCGGTCAGCCCGGCGCCCTCGCGGGGACGACGGACACGGCGGCCGCCTTCGACGGCAGCGACTCCTCGACCGTTCTCCCCGAGACCGCGCTGCAGGCCTCGACCTTCCTCTCGCTCGAACTGTGGTTCAAGACCACGTCCCCTGGCGTACTCGTCGGATTCCAGGGTGGTGAACTGGAAGACGGCACACCGAACTACTACAGTCCGCTGGCCATCGACACGGCCGGAAAGCTGAGAGGTCAGTTCGAGATGACCGGCAAGCCGGTGACGCCGATGGTGACCCCCACCGCCGTCACGGACGGCAAGTGGCACCACGTGGTCCTGACGGGCGCGGGAACGGAGCAGACCCTCTATCTGGACGGAGAGTCCGTCGGCTCGCTGACCGGGCCCATCGACCACCACGAGAAGATCAATGCCTACCTCGGCGCCGGCTTCTCGTCCTCCGCTTGGGACGGCAATGCGACTCGGGCGGTGCGGCGTCTCGACGGGCAGCTCGACGAGGTAGCCCTCTACCACCACGCACTGGACGGGGCGACCGTCGCGGAGCACTACGCAGCGCGTGTGCAGACCCCCCGCATGACCAAGGTGACGAAGCCGTCGGGTCGCGTACACGCCCGCATCACCTACGACCCCCGCACCGGCCGTGTCACCCAGACCACCGACTACAACGGCGGCACATGGAAGGTCTCCGCTCCTTCCTATTCCTCTGCCTCGTCGTTGTACGCCGCCGCCGTGAAGGTCTCCCGGCCACTCAGCTACTGGCGCCTCGGCGAGCGCACTGGCGTCGAGGCGTTCAGCTCCGTGGGGGAGGGCATGGACGGCGCGTACATGGACGGATCCCACCTCGGAAGTCCAGGAGCCTTCGCCGACGGAGACGACACCTCCGCCACCTTCGACGGCACGGTCGACGCCGCGGTCGAGGTTCCGAAGGAGGCTCTCGGCACGACCACCTCGCCCTCCATCGAGCTCTGGTTCAAAACGACACACCCCGGCGTCCTCGTCTCGATGCAGAACACGCCTCTCGGAACCCAGCCGACCGACTATCGACCGATGCTGAACGTCGATGCGGCCGGCAAGCTGCGGGGACAGCTCGTCGGCGGCCCGGTCATCATGACCTCCGCCGACACCGTCACCGACGACAAGTGGCACCATGCGGTCCTGACCGGCGGGAAGGGCGCTCAAGCTCTGTACCTCGACGGCGTCCAGGTGGGCCTCTCCCAGGTCGATCCCGATCTCAAGCGGCTGCCGCACATGTACATCGGAGGGGGATGGTCCGCGAGCGGATGGGACGGCGCATCTGCGGGTGAACGCAACTTCGACGGTCAGATCGACGAGGTGGCCTTCTACGACAAGTCGCTCGTGACCTTCATGCAGTTGACCCCTGACTACGTGATGACCCTCCCTGATCACTTCGCCGGTGGTCACACCGTGGGACGGCACTTCCGCGCCCGCAGCGGCCTCGTCCAAGGCAACGCCGAGCAGTACCGGGACAGTGTCATGAGTGACGCTCCCGCCGCCTACTGGCGCTTCGACGAGGAAGAGGGAACGACGCTTTCCAGTGGTGTGGCGGTCAATCCAGGCAGCGCGACGTTCCAGGACACCGCGGGCACGAACGAGACGTCAGGCCGTGTCGGCTGGCCGGGGGGTGTCTTCGGTCCTTCCTCCGGCAACGCCGTCCAGTTCCAGGGCAAGACGTCCGTGCAGATACCGGGTTCCCTGCTCGGAGGCGCTCCCGACCTGGCCGTAGAAATGTGGTTCAGGACCGCGACGCGCGGCGTGCTGCTCGGCGCCCAGAGCACCGCTGTCGGTACGACACCGGCATCGTGGCGTCCGATACTCAACATCGATCAGGCCGGAAAACTCCGGGGCGAGTTCTGGCTCACGGGCACCCTCCAAGCCACGCCCATCGTCTCACCGCAGGTCGTGACGGACGACGAATGGCATCACGTCGTGTTGTCGGCGGCCGGCACCACCCAGTCCCTCTATCTCGACGGCGTTCTCGTCGGGACGCTCACGGGCACCCGAGCCGATCAGCGGATGTCGTTCGCCTATCTCGGTGCGGGTTACGCAGGCCAGAGCTGGATGGGAGTCACCGAGGGCACCTACTACCTCACCGGCGGCATCGACGAACCCGCGGTCTACCAGCATGCGCTGACCGAGCAGCAGGTGAAGGCGCACTACCGTGCCAAGACCGACTCGGCGAGTACCTCACTGCGCGCTACCGTCGCGGTCACGAACCCGGAAAACGACACTACGTCGACGACGTACGACTCCCTGCGTGGCAACCGCAAGGTGTCCGAAACGGATGCCGAAGGTGGAGTCACCCACTACGGGTACGACAGCGGTGGCTTCCTGAACACCGTGACGGACCCCAACGGAAACAAAGTGATCACGGGGCATGATGCCCGTGGAAACAATGTCTCTCGTACGACGTGCCGGGACGCGGACTCGTGCTGGACGGCGTTCACCGAGTACTACCTCAACGCCTCAGACCCTCTCGACCCCCGCAACGACAAGCCGGTGGCGGTCCGGGATGCGCGCTCCGCGCATCCGGCCGACAACCGCTACCGCACGACGACGACATACACCTCCAAGGGACTTCCCGCGACGACAACGCTGGCCGACGGGCGGATACGGAGCAGGACCTACACCGCCGGCACCGAAGCCGCGGTGGGAGGCGGAACCGTCCCCGCGGGCCTCACGGCCAGTGAGAAGACGCCGGCCGGTGCGACCACGGTGTACGCCTACCGCTCCAACGGCGACCTGGCACAGATCACGTCTCCCAGCGGCTTGATCACGAAGTTCACCTTTGACGGTCTTGGCCGAAAGACAGCCGAGACGCAGGTGTCCGACACCTTCCCGGGCGGCATCACCACCACCTATGCCTACGACGCCATGTCGCGGACGACGGCCGAGACCGGCGCGACCGTCACCAACGAAGTGACCGGCGCCTCTCATGCGCCACGGGTGAGCAAAACCTACGACGACGACGGTTTGCTGCTCACGGAGACCCATGAAGACGTCACCGGCAACGACCGGAAGCGGGTCACGACCTACGAGTACAACAGCTACGGGCTCAACACCGTCATCACCGATGCGACGAGCCGACGTTTCCGTTTCTACTTCGACGGTCTCGGGCGCGTCAGTTCGTTCGTCAACCCGATGAACGATTTCTACTTCTACTCGTACACTCCCAACGGACAACATCACGAAACCACCCTGTCCGGCTGGAAGGGCGATTCGGAAGATTCCGGACTTCTCGTATTGGCGTCCTACGCCTACGACCCGGCAGGGCGGCTGGCATCGACCACGGACGCGATGGGGGCCACCACATCGTTCACGTACTTCGACGACGGCCTGCCGGCCACGACGACGGCTCGAGAAGTGACGCAGCCCGACGGGACGAAGCGTGACATCGTTCTCGAGTCTCGCCAGTACGACGGTGCGGGTCACCTGACGCAGAGCGTCAGCAACGGCGGTCTGACCACCGTGAACCACACCGTGGACGCGACGGGCCGGATCACGCGCAGCGTGTTGGACCCCACCGGTCTGAATCGGGTCACCACTTTCGGCTACGACAATGACGACCGGGTGACCCAGCAGTCCCGCACCGTCGACGCTTCCGGCCGCAAGGTCGTCCAGTCCACCGCATACGACGAGGCGGGCAATCCCCGTACCTCGACCGTCACCGACGACACCACCACCAGCACCACGACCAGGAGCTACGACGATCGCGGGCTGCCCGTCTCCGTTGTCAGCGCACGCGGCAACGTCGCCGGAGCCGACCCCGCCTCGTTCACCACGATGCTCCGCTATGACGCGCTGGGCAGACAGGTCGAGCAGATCGCCCCTCCCGTCACAGCTGAGGAGGGCGGCGGGACGCCGCAGGTGGTTCGGCCGAGGACCCTCACGGGCTACAACACCTTCGGAGAGGTGACCCAGACCAAGGACCCTCGGGGTGGGGTGACCGACGTCCAGGTCGATGACCTGGGTCGAACCACCTCCGTCGCCCTCCCTGACTACGTCCCCGTCGGCGGCAGCGTCATCAAGGCGGTGACCCGAACCCAGTACGACGATGCGGGCCGGATCTCTGCCACCACGGATCCACTCGGCCGTACCACCCGTTTCGGTTACGACCAGCTGGGTCATCTCACGCTGAAGACGGATCCCGTGGTGACCAGCGGCTCCCTCCCCACACTCGCCGAGAGCCAGTTCCAGGCACTCGGTTCGGGGGAAACCGCCCTG
Source organism: Streptomyces sp. NPDC006197 (assembly GCF_040613865.1). Classification (NCBI taxonomy): domain Bacteria; kingdom Bacillati; phylum Actinomycetota; class Actinomycetes; order Kitasatosporales; family Streptomycetaceae; genus Streptomyces; species Streptomyces sp. NPDC006197. The sequence continues at coordinate 39,871 of NZ_JBEXSZ010000045.1, forward strand.
GACGGCGGGGGGATCACCCGCTACTCGTGGACTCCGACCGGACTCCCCCTGTCGAGCACCGACCCCACGGGGGCGAGGCGTGAATCCACGTACGACGAGCTCGGCCGCAAGGTGACGGACACCGTGGTCGAGCGCCGCCCCACGCTCCAGAACCTGACGACCCGCTTCCGTTGGGACGACGCAGGAAATCAGATCGGTCTGACAACTCCAGCGGGTCGCGCCACAAGCGGAACCTACAACGCGGCGGGCGAACTCACGTCCGTCACCGACTCCCTCGGGGGCACCGCCCGCTACGGCTACGACGGTCTCGGACGGCTGGTCGAGGACACTGATCCGACCAGCCGCCGAACGACGTACCGCCACGACGCCTTGGGCAACGTCACGGAGTCGAGCGACTACGGCACCGGGAACACCCCTCTGCGATCGACCTCCGCGGAATTCGATGCGGACGGCAATCGCGTCGCTGTGACCTCGGCAAACCAGGCGCGTACCACGTACACCTTCGACGCACTGGGCCGGCTCACCGAGCAGCGCGAGCCGGTCGACGGCTCCCAGTCGATCACCACGTCCTTCGGCTACGACGTCGCGGGGAACCGGACTCGGCTGTCCGACGGTCGGGGCAACTCCACGGTGTACACCTACACGCCCTGGAATCTCCCGGAGTCCACGATCGAGCCGGCCACCGAGGCCCATCCGTCGGCGAGTGACAGGACCTGGACCACCGTCTACGACGCGGTCGGCCAGGACATCGCCGAACTCATGCCCGGTGGTGTCAGACGTGATCGTGTACGCGACTCGCTCGGACGTCTCGTCAGGGAAAGCGGGACGGGCAGCGAGGCGTCGACCTCCGAACGCCGACTCGAGTACGACCTGGCAGGTCGGCTCACAGCCGTGGGCGCGGAAGACACAGCGTCATCGAACACGTACACGTACAACGACCGAGGTCTGCTCATATCGGCGAACGGCCCAGGCGGCGAATCGTCCTACGCGTACGACGCCGACGGGAACATGACCTCACGTGCGACGGCAGGAGGCACCGCCTCCTACGGCTACGACAAGGCGGGCAGGCTGGACTGGACTTGGGACTCACTGACAGGCGGCGACATCTGGTACGACTTCGACGCTGCCGGACGCCCCACCCTTGAGCGCTACGCGACGAAACCCGAGGGCGCCACGGGGTTCACCGAAAGCGCCCGTCGGACTTTCGGGTACGACGCCCTGGGCCGGCTCACGACCGACCGGATCACCGATCCCGCTCAGCGCTCGGAGATCGCTTCGACGAGCTACGAGTTCGATCTGGAAGACCGGCTGACCAAGAAGTCCGTCAAGGGGGCATCCGGAGCGGCGGAAAACGCCTACGGTTACGACCGCTCGGGACGGATGACCTCATGGTCGAGGAACGGAACGACCACCGCCTACCAATGGGACGCCGCGGGCAACCGCGTCAAGGCAGGAGACGCCGTATCCGTCTATGACGCCCGCAATCGACTCATGACGGACGGGTCCTCCACTTACACGTACACGCCACGAGGCACGCTCTCCGGGGTTGCGGCGGAAGGTGCCACCCGCACGCTGTCCTTCGACGCGTTCGAGCGCAAGGTGGCTGACGGCTCCTCGGTTCTCTCGTACGACTCCCTGGACCGTGTGCAGAGGGCTGATCGGAGTGTCCTCACCTATGACGGGACGTCCAATGACGTGACCAGTGATGGCACGAACCGGTACACCCGCGACCCTGAGGGCTCTCTTCAGGCTGTGAAGTCCGGCACGTCGGCGCGATGGGCGGTCACCGACCGTCACACCGACCTGGTGGCGACCCTCTCCCCCGATGGCGGGACCGTTCTGGGCTCCACGGCCTACTCGCCGTTCGGTGAAGTGACGGCGACGGCGGGCATCGGCGCTTCCCTGGGTTTCCAGTCGGGCTGGACCGACCCCGCGTCGGGCGACGTCAACATGGCATCGCGCTGGTATCGGCCGGCCTCGGGCGGCTTCGTCTCCCGGGACACATGGCAGCTGTCCCCGGTGCCGTCGATCCAGGCGAATCGATACCTCTACGGGCACGGTCAGCCGCTGAACGGCACGGACCCGAGCGGACACTGCTTCTGGGACGTCTGTGTGGGTGAGGGCTACCTCCTTGCCGCCGGCACTGCACTCCTCGCGGGCTACGCGTCGTACCAGCTGCAACAGGTGGACACGTCGGACTGGTCGTTCGACTGGTCCTGGTCGGACTCCACCTCCACGACCTTCTCGTACTCGGGAACCAGCACGCTGTCCGGTTCGGCGACGGGCCTGTCCGGAGCACTGAGGGCGCAGGCGGCCGGTCTGCGAACCGGGGGGAGCAGTTCGACCGGGGGCTCGTCCTCCAGCGCCGGCTGGTACCCGGCTGCAGCCGCGGGCGGTGGCGCCCTCGCGCAGGTGGTGGTGCGCCCGCCGAAGCCTCCCATCGACCAGAACCCGAACGACGGCGCACACCCGAAGCCGGCCCCGACTCTCAAGCCGCCGAAGATCGACTGGGGTGGGCTCAGGAACAACGGGTGGAAGCCCGGAGACGGCTGGAACATCGTCTTCGGTGCCGTGCAACTGCTGCAGCTCGTCGACAACGGAGAGCAGTTCGTCCCTGATGCACTGGACAGGTTCGAAACCGCACCTGGTCAGGGCACGGGACGGCCTCAGAACACGGACGACGACAGCGAGGACTGCACGGAGCACCTCCGCAAGACCAGGCCCCAACGAGGCCTGTCAGGACCCGTCTGCTTCCGCGCACCCGCCGGTGCGACCCCGGCGCAGATCGAAGAACTGAGGGACCACGTGGCGGCGCTCAACGCGGTGCCGCAGTACTGGTCGCCCAAGGGAAGGGTCTCTCCTCGGGGGGAGCCGATGGGCGTGAAGCCCAATGGCTCGGTCATCACGCTGGAGGAGGTCGCGGAGAAGTACAAGGATCTCCACATCGGAAGCGTGAAGGGGACCCCCTACGAGTACCGCGGCAACGTGGCGGGACACCTGCCGGACACCACGTGGTCGGGCAAGGCGAGTCCGTTCTGCTGGCATCAGCAGGACGGCGCTGTGAACAGCCTTGTGGGTGCCTATGCAAACAAGTATCTGCAAGGCTATCGACCCACCGGGTTCTACTACGCCGGCGTAAGAAATTCCCCTGGCACTTATACGACGGAGCGGGTGTCCGGTTCGGTCTCCAGGGGACCGTACGGAATCTGCCAGATACAACGGCCTTGACGAACAGCGGGAGCAAAGAATGACCATGCGTGATGTGGTGGCCGACTTGACGGCACTGAGAATCCGGGAGTACCTGGCCGATTCCCCCATCGGCTCCTCGCCGCTGCCGTCACTCCGTCCACCGGCCACTCCGGAGCAGATCGCCGCTCTGGCCGAGCGTGCCGCTCAGCCCCTTGAGCCGCGATACGAGGAGTTCCTCCTCCTCTCGGACGGCATGGAGGGGTTCTATCTCAACCTCTCCGTCCTGGGCTGTAGCGATTGGTTCGACAGGCCTTCGTCTCGTGCGGGCCGGGCGCTGGCCCTGTTGCGCGTCGTCGACGACGCGGAGTTCCTCCAGGATGTCGGACTTCCTGCGTCGTCCTCGCTCTTCCCCGTGGCCGTCACACCGGAAGGCGACCAGGCGATCTTTCTGGTCGACTCGAAGGGGGCGGCACCGGAGAGGTTCTGGTGGACGGGTGGAGGAGACAGCTCGTTCTTCGGTGATTTCGCCGATCTCCTTCGGTGGGCGACGGACAACCGCAGCTACGAGCCTCGGGAATCCGTGGACTGACGCCTCCGGCGCATGAGGGCACGTGAAGGGCCCCGCACCCCCTCGGGGGGGTGCGGGGCCCTTCGCGCGCGTGCGGACGTCAGCGGCCGCTCTCGACCACCAGGCTCGACGCGAAGGGGTCCTCGTCGTAGGAGTCGTCGAAGGACGAGGAGTCCTGGGAGATCGCCCAGATCATGAAGCCCAGGAAGACGGCGCTGACCAGGATGCCGATCGAGCCGAGGATGACGCCGGCCAGCGCCATGCCCCGGTTGGTCGCCTCGCCCCGGCCCGCCTTCTTCATGCCGATGATGCCGAAGATCAGCGCCAGGATGCCGAGGATCACCCCCAGTCCGTACATGCAGAAGCCCGCGACCGAGATGATGCCGAGCACCATCGCCGTCGTGCCCATGCCGTTGGACGGGGGCTGCGCCCAACCGGGCTGCCCCGACTGGGCGTATCCCGGATACCCGGGGTAGCCGTACCCCGGGGCGGTCGGCGGGGTCGTGGCCGCCGTCGGGTAGCCGTAGCCGCCGGACGTGGCCGCCGGATAGCCGTACCCCGGCGTGGCCGCCGGGCCGCCGGGAGCGACCGGGGGCGGCGGGACGTCTCCGCCCGGCGCGGCCGGGAAGGACGTCATGGTCGGCTGGTCGTGCACCGGCGAGGGCGACGGCGTCGCCGGCTTGCTCAGTTCCACCCCGTCGCGGTTCGGCGGAGCCCAGGGGTCCGTCGGGTCGTAACCGCCCTGCGACTGGTCTCGGTTGTCAGACATGGGCCTCCCCCATCATGGTCACGCCATGTTACGACCTCACCCCTGCGGGGGAACCGCCCGGCCTACGATGACCCGATGACCGATCTCCACCCCTTCATCGCCGGCCTCCCCAAAGCCGAGCTGCACGTCCACCACGTCGGCTCCGCCTCCCCCCGGATCGTCGCCGAGCTCGCCGCCCGGCACCCGGACTCCAAGGTCCCCACGGACCCGGAGGCCCTCACCGACTACTTCACGTTCACGGACTTCGCGCACTTCATCGACGTCTACCTGTCGGTCGTCGACCTGGTCCGCACGCCCGAGGACGTCCGGCTGCTGACCTTCGAGATCGCCCGTGACATGGCCCGGCAGAACATCCGCTACGCCGAGCTGACCATCACCCCGTACTCCTCCACCCGCCGCGGCATCGACGAGCGCGCCTTCATGGCGGCGATCGAGGACGCCCGCAAGGCCGCCGAGGCCGAGTTCGGCACGATCCTGCGTTGGTGCTTCGACATCCCCGGCGAGGCCGGCCTCGTCGCCGCCGAGGAGACCGCGCGGCTCGCCACCACCGACGGGCTGCGCCCGGAGGGCCTGGTCTCCTTCGGTCTCGGCGGCCCGGAGATCGGTGTGCCGCGCCCGCAGTTCAAGCCGTACTTCGACCTGGCCCGCGCGGCCGGCCTGCACTCCGTCCCGCACGCGGGCGAGACGACCGGGCCCGAGACCGTCTGGGACGCGATCCGCGAGCTGGGCGCCGAGCGCATCGGCCACGGCACCAGCTCCGCCCAGGACCCCGAACTGCTCGCGTACCTCGCCGAGCACCGCATCGCCCTGGAGGTCTGCCCGACGTCGAACATCGCGACCCGGGCCGTCGCCACCCTGGAGGAGCACCCGATCCGGCAGTTCGTCGACGCCGGCGTCCTCGTCACGATCAACAGCGACGACCCGCCGATGTTCGGCACGGACCTCAACACCGAGTACGCCGTCGCCGCCCGTCTCCTCGGCCTCGACGAGCGCGGTGTCGCCGCCCTCGCCAAGAACGCGGTGGAGGCCTCGTTCCTCGACGCGGCCGGCAAGGCCCGGATCGCCGCCGAGATCGACACGTACACGAACGACTGGCTGGCGCGCTGACGGCGACGAGAATGGGGCCATGCGCTCCGTCACTGTCGTAGGCCATCGCGGCGATCCGTACCGCGTCCGCGAGAACACGCTCCCCTCGATCGCCTCGGCGATCGAGCGGGGGGCGGACGCCGTCGAGGTCGACGTCCGGCTGACGAAGGACGGGGTGCCCGTCCTGCTCCACGACGACACCCTGAAGCGCCTGTGGGGCCACGACCGGCCGCTCGCCGGCCTCACGCACGAGCGGCTGCGCGAGCTGACGCGCGGCGAGGTGCCGACCCTCCGCGACGCGCTGCTCGTCGCCGGGGACCGCCGGCTGATGCTGGACCTGCCGGGCGGGAACGAGGACTCGGTCCGCCGGATCGTCGGCACGGTCCGCGAGTGCGAGGCCGGGGAGCGCGTCTACTACTGCGCGGGCGCCGTCGCCATGCTCCAGGTGCGGGCCGCCGACCCGGCCGCCGAGATCGCCCTGACCTGGACCACGCTCGCCCCGCCCCGGCCGGTGCTGCTCGACGCCGTGCGGCCGCGGTGGCTCAACTACCGTTTCGGTCTGGTGAGCCGGGAGCTGACCGAGCGGGTCCACCGGGACGGGCTGCTCGTCTCGACCTGGACGGCGGACACCGCGCGCACCATGCGTAAGCTGATCTTGACCGGGGTCGACGCGATCACCACGAATCGGGTCGACACCCTCGCCGCCCTGTTGCGAAAGGCCCGCGCGTGAACGACCGGATCAGGACCGACATCGCCCACAACGCCCGGGTGTGGAACTACTGGCTGGGCGGCAAGGACAACTATCCGGTGGACCGCGCGGTCGGCGACACCGTCACCGGCTTCTACCCGAGCATCGGCGAAGTGGCACGCGCTGACCGGGCGTTCCTCGGGCGGACGGTGACCCATCTGGTCGCCGAGGCGGGCGTCCGCCAGTTCCTGGACATCGGTACGGGGCTGCCGACCGCGGACAACACCCATGAGGTGGCGCAGCGGATCGCCCCCGACGCCCGGATCGTCTACGTCGACAACGACCCGATCGTCCTGGCGCACGCCCGCGCCCTCCTGACCGGCGCGCCGGAGGGCGTCACCGAGTACGTGGACGCCGACGCCCACGACCCGGAGCGGATCGTCGCGGCGGCCGCCGGGGCCCTGGACCTGTCCCGCCCGGTCGCGGTGATGATGCTCGGCATCCTCAACTTCGTCCTGGACACCGACGAGGCCCGGTCGATCGTGCGGACCCTGATGGCCGCCGTGCCCTCCGGCAGCCATCTGGTGATGACCCATCCGACGCTGGAGCCGGAGCTCGGCGGCGAGGGCAACAAGGCCGCGATGGCCTTCTGGAACGAGAACGCGACCCCGCCGATCACCGCCCGCACCCGGCAGGAGTTCGCCTCCTTCTTCGACGGCCTCGACCTCCTGGAGCCGGGCATCGTCTCCTGCTCGCGCTGGCGGCCCTCCTCCGAGGAGGCGCACGTGGTGGCGCAGTTCGGCGCGGTGGGCCGCAAGCCGTAATGGGCATACGGGGGGACGTACGCAGCGGGTGGGAGCGGGCGCGGACCTGGGGCGCGGCGAACCCGTGGGCGGTGGACACCGGGATCGCGCTGCTCGTGCAGGCGGCGATGACGATGCCGTTCGTGGTGCCGCGCGGGCCCGAGCTCGAACCGGCGACCTGGCCGGCGTACGGGCTGACGACGCTGACCGTGGTGCCGCTGGTCTGGCGGCGGCGCGCGCCGCTCGCCGTGCTGCTCGCGATCCTGGCGGCGAGCGCGCTGTACAAGCTGGCCCTGGAGGGCCCCGGGCAGCCGCTGCCGTACACCGGGCTCGTCGGCGTCTACACGATCGCCGCGCTGTCGCCGGCGTGGAAGCGGTTCACGACGGCGGGGCTCCTGGTGGTGGCGGTGCCGGCCTCCGTGTGGCTCAACACCCAGTCGGCGCGTGAACTCACCTTCTCCCTCTTCGTGTTCGGCGCCGCCTATGTCTTCGGGAGGCTCACGGACGCCCGGCAGCGGGCGCAGCGGGTGGAGGCCGAGCGGGCGGCGGCGCGGGAGCGGGCCAGGATCGCCCGGGAGATGCACGACGTCCTGTCGCACGCGGTGAGCCTGATGGTGGTGCAGGCGGAGGCGGGCCCGGTGGCGGTGCGGACCGCGCCGGAGCGCGCGGAGGCCGCGTTCGAGGCGATCTCGGAGACGGGCCGGGAGGCGATGGTCCAGCTGCGGCAGATGCTGGGACTGCTGCGGGAGGGCGGGGAGGCGGCGCCCCGCGAGCCCCAGCCGGACCTCGCCGACCTCCCGGGCCTCCTGGAGCGGGTGCGGGCCGGCGGTCTGACCGTCGGGTACACGACGGAGGGCGGGGTGCGGGCGCTGCCCGCGGCGACCGGCGCGAGCGTCTACCGGATCGTGCAGGAGGCGCTGACGAACGTGGTGAAGCACGCGCAGGCCCGTACGGTCGACGTCCGGCTCGCCCACGCCGACGGCGTCCTGCGGGTCACGGTGACCGACGACGGGCGCGGCCCGCAGGGCGGTCCGGGCGGGCACGGCCTGATGGGCGTCCGGGAGCGGGCCGCCGCGCACGGCGGGACGGCGGAGACGGGCCCGGGTCCCGGCGGCCGGGGTTTCGAGGTGCGGGTCCTGCTGCCCGTACAGGAGGGGAAGGGATGACGATCCGGGTGGTGGTCGCGGACGACCAGGAACTGGTGCGCAGCGGCTTCGCGATGATCCTGGACGCGCAGCCGGACATCGAGGTGGTGGCGGAGGCCGGGGACGGGGCGGAGGCCGTCGAGGCGGTGCGGCGGCTCGCGCCGGACGTGGCGCTGCTCGACATCCGGATGCCCCGGACGGACGGCATCGAGGCCTGCCGGGCGATCAGCGCGGAGTCCGGCTGCCGGACGGTGATGCTGACGACCTTCGACACCGACGCGTACGTGTACGAGGCGCTGCACGCGGGCGCGAGCGGTTTCCTCCTCAAGGACGTGCGGCGGGACGACCTCGTGCACGCCGTACGGGTGGTGGCGGCGGGCGACTCGTTGCTCGCGCCGTCCGTGGCGCGACGGCTCGTGGAGCAGTACACGTCGGGCGGACCGCGCAGGACCGATCCCCGGCTCGACGTCCTCACCGGGCGGGAGCGCGAGACCCTGCTGCTGCTCGCCCGGGGCCTGTCGAACGCGGAGATCGCGGCGGAGCTGGTGGTCAGCGACCACACGGTGAAGACGCACGTGGGCAACGTGCTGGCCAAGCTGGGGCTGCGGGACCGCATCCAGGCGGTGATCTGCGCGTACGAGACGGGTCTGGTCGCGGCGGGCTCTCCCCCGCCCGGGGGAGGCGGGGGCGGGGGTTCCTCCCCCGCGCCGGGGAGGAACTGACCCGGCGAAGACCGCCGGTGCGGGCGATCCGCCGGTCGCCGCCGGTCAGCAGGATGGAGCCATCGAGAACAACGGCTCACACCACCGGAGTTGACCATGCGGAAGTCCACCCGCGCCCTGCTCGCCGCCGCCCTGGTCCTGGGCGTCGCCGCCGGGCCCGCGCTCACCCCCGCCTTCGCCGCCACCTCCCCGGCCGTGACACGGACGTCCGGGCCGGACCTGAGCGCGGTCATCGCGGGCCTCCCCCGCGCCGACGCGACGGCCGCGCTGGTCCGGGTCGGCGGCACCGAGGGCTCCTGGCGGGGCAGCACGGGCGTGCACGACCTGGAGACGAACGCCCCGGCGGACCCGGCCGCCCGCTTCCGGGCCGGTTCGGTGACGAAGGTGTTCACGGCGGCGACCGTCCTCCAGCTGGCCGCGGAGGGCCGGATCGATCTGGACCGGCCGGCCCGCGCGTACCTCCCGGACCTGATCCCCGGCCGCTACGCCCGGGTGACCGTGCGTCAGCTCCTGAACCACACCCACGGCATCCCGGCCGCCGACATGCCGGGCGAGACGGTCGAGGAGTGGTACGCGAACCGCTTCGTCGTCCACAGCCCGGAGGAGATGGTCCGCTCGGCGACGGCGAAGCCGCGCGAGTTCCGGCCGGGCACGAGGCAGCACTACCTGAACATCGGGTACACGATCGCGGGCCTGATCGTGGAGCGGGTCACGGGCGACTCGTACGAGCACCAGGTGGAGCGGGGGATCCTGCGGCCGCTGGGGCTGCGCGACACGTACTTCCCGGGCGCGGACCCGGAGATCCGCGGCCCGTACAACCACGGCTACCAGACGATGAGGCTCGACGACGGCTCGACCGGGCTGCGTGACGTCTCGGTGTGGGGGACGACGGACGGCTGGGCGGCCGGGGACCTCGTCTCCACCACCGCGGACCTGGAGCGCTTCACCCGCGTCCTGTTCGCGGGCGGTGTGGTGCGCGGTCCGCTCCTGGAGGAGATGTTCACGCTCCCGAAGGTTCCCGACTTCAAGACCGGCGACCCGGCCGCGTACTCCGCCGGCCTGTCGATGAAGAAGCTCGGCGGCCGGGAGGTGTGGGGCAAGACGGGTGGCCGCTGGGGCTACAACGCGGCCATCGCCTCGACCCGCGACGGCGCCCGCACGCTCGTCTACAGCGTCAACTCCACGGACGCCAAGGGCCAGGACATGAACCCGACGGCCCTGCGCCTCATGCTGGCGACGTTCGGAGCGCCGTCGGAGTGAGCGCCTCAAGGCGCTTGATCATCCGGCGTACGTGGAGCAGCGGCAGGATGCCGATGACGCCGAAGGACATGTCGACGACCGACCACCAGAAGGGGATGTCCCGGATCGGTCCGCAGATCAGGGCCAGGGGGACGATGCCGACGCAGGCGATCATGCCGAACTCGATCACCCAGATGTTGCGGACCGGGTCGCGGTACAGGCCGTGGAAGGCGACCGCGATGACGAGGTGGGCGAAGGCCAGCCAGTCGGTGCCGTAGAGCAGGTACGGGGCCTGCGCGTCGGCGGCCGCGACTCCCTCCCGTACCCGGTGGATCCATTCGGCGAGGCCGGGGAGCAGGTCGGCCGCGGGCGAGGCCCAGCCGGCCAGTGCGGAGTCGAGGAGCCGGAGTTCGGTGACGAGCGGGAAGGCGGTGGCCCCGCTCAGGACCAGGCAGACGACGAAGACGATCAGCCAGACGCGGATGCGTGTGAGAAGGGCTCTCGGCCCGTTCGTGTCGCTCATGGGGTCAGCGTACGCCCCTCTTGAACGCGTTCAGAAGTCAGGGCGGTGTTTTTTGAGCGCGTTCAAGAGGAGGGGTCTCACAGCCCGACGATCGAGTTCCACCGCTTCGCGAACTCCTGGCGCTCCTCGGTGGTGATGTCCCGGGCGATGGCGAGCCGGCCGCTCATGTCGGCGTCCGGGAAGATCAGCGGGTCCTCGGCGAGCGCGACGAGCTCCTCGTCGCCGGAGTTCGCCAGGACGTCCTGGGCGGCCGGGACGGGACAGACGTAGTTGACCCAGGCGGCGAGTTCGGCGGCGACCTCGGGCTCGTAGTAGTAGTCGACGAGCTTCTCGGCGTTGGACTTGTGCCGGGCGAGGTTGGGCACCATGAGGGACTCGGCCCACAGTTCGGCGCCCTCCTCGGGGACGACGAACTCGATGTCCGGGTTGTCGGCCTGGAGCTGGATGACGTCGCCGGAGTACGCCTGGCAGGCGAGGACGTCGCCGGTGGACAGGTCCTTGATGTAGTCGTTCCCGGTGAAGCGCCGGATGTGCTTGTTCCGGACGAGTCCCTCGATCCGCTCGCACAGGGCGTGGAAGTCGTCGCCGGTCCACCGCGTCACGTCGACGCCCTCGCCCAGCATGAGCAGGGCGAAGGACTCGTCGAGCCCCGACAGCAGGGTGACCTTGCCCCGCAGGTCGTCGGCCCACAGCTCCTTGGTGGAGCGCAGTTCCCGGCCGAGCTTCCTCCGGTTGTACGCGATGCCGGTGATCCCGGACTGCCAGGGCACGCTGTGCAGCCGGCCGGGGTCGAAGGCGGGCTCGCGCAGCTGGGGGTTGAGGTGCTTCGCGACGTTCGGCTGGGCGGCGCGGTCCATCTCCTGGACCCAGCCGAGGCGGACGAAGCGGGCGGCCATCCAGTCGCTGACGACGATCAGGTCGCGGCCGGTCTCCTGGTGGTTCATCAGGGACGGGCTGATCTTGCCGAAGAACTCGTCGTTGTCGTTGATCTCCTCGGTGTACCGGACGGAGATCCCGGTCCGCTTCCGGAAGGCGTCCAGGGTGGGCCGCTTCGAGGTGTCGTCGTCGGTGTCGATGGGCCCGCTGGAGAAGGCCCAGTTCGCCAAAACCGGCCAGCTCCCACCCCCCTGGAGCGACCAGGTCCTCACCTCCGGCGTCTCCGCGGGCTTCG
>NZ_JBEXSZ010000046.1:0-50989 GCF_040613865.1 Streptomyces sp. NPDC006197
CGGCGATGATCACGATCATCACCACGGTCACCTTGATCGCGACGACGACCGCGGTGATCCGGGCGGAGAGCTTCATGCCCAGGACGAGGACGACGACCGCCGCCGCGCAGCGCGGCGTCACCGTCGCCCGATTCATCGCCGCCGCTGGCCTCGCAGCCGCCCGCGGTTCGACCGCCCTGCACACCAACGAACGACTCGACACGGCCATCGACGAACTCGCCGCCCTGCGTACCGCCCTGGCCCGGATCGGCAACAACATCAACCAGATCGCCTACATCCACAACGCCGGCGGACAGCCCCGCCCCGGCGAACTCGAACACGCACTGAGCGTTCTGACCCGGTCCCTCGGCCGCCTGGACGACGCGGCGAACGACCTGGTGACCAGGCGGCTGTGATGGTTCCCGACATCGGACGCGGCTCCCGCACCCACGGACTCCTCGTCTACCTCTACGGCCCCGGTAGGCGCGAGGAACACACCGACGCGCACCTTGTCGGCTCCTGGGACGGCTTCGCCCCCGACCCCGGCCGCGACACCGACCCGCACGTCACCCTCGCCCGCCTCACCGCCGCCCTCGACCTCCGGGTCAAGCAGGCCGGCGACCGCGCGCCCGCCAAGCACGTGTGGCACTGCTCGGTCCGGACCGCCCCCGGCGACCGGCGGCTCTCCGACGAGGAGTGGAACGCCGTCGCCCAGCGCATCGTCCACGCCACCGGCATTGCCCCGGACGGTGATCCCGACGGCTGCCGGTGGATCGCCGTCCGCCACGCGGAAGACCACATCCACATCGTCGCCACCCTGGTCCGCGGTGACCTGCGCAATCCCCGCCTCAACTACGACTTCAACAAGGCCCAGGCCGTCTGCCGACGCATCGAGGAGGAGATGGGCCTGCGCCGCCTCAACGCCGGCGACGGCACCGCAGCGAAGAACCCCACCAGCGCCGAGAAGTTCAAGGCCGAACGCACCGGCCGCCCCGAGACCTCCCGCGAGACGCTCCGCGAAGCCGTCCGCCAGGCCGTCGCGGGAGCGGACGACGAGGAGGAGTTCTTCACCCGGCTCCGCGAGGCGGGCCTGCGCGTGAAAGTGCGCCACGCCCCCTCCGGTGACGCGCTCGGCTACAACGTGGCCCTGCCCGGCGACCGCAACCGCCACGGCGAACCGGTCTGGTACCCCGGCTCCAAGCTGGCCCCCGACCTGTCCCTTCCCAAGATCCGCCTCCGGCTGACCGACGGTACCGCCGAGCGGACAACGCCTTCAGCCGCCGACGGCCGGGCGGACTGGTCCCCGCCCGCCCGAGAGCGACGCAGTGCCACCGGCATCGCCGAGCGTGCCGCCGTCCTCCTCGACGGCGACGACGACGAAGCCGCCGCCCAGCTCGTCGGCATCGGAGAACTCCTGGACGCGGTCGCCCAGACCTCCTCGATCGCCACCCGCGCCGAACTGGCTGCTGCTGCCCGAGCCTTCGAGCGGGCGACCCGCAGCCACGTCCGAGCAGAACGCGCCGACACCCGGGCCCTCCGCTCGGCCGCCCGGGGCATCGTCCAGGCCGGCGGCGCGCTCGGCCGGGGCGAGGACGGAGGCACCACCGCCATGCTCCTCTCCACCCTGGTCCTGGTCACCCTCGCCGCCGCCCGCTGGCACTCCGCTCGCGGTCACGCCCAGCAGGCCCACGCCTCCCGACAGGCCGCCGAGCATCTGCGCGCCGCCTACCGCCAGGCCGCCGCCGTCCCGATGCGGGTGCTGCACGACCAAGGCCGTGCCCTCCCCGGAGCCCAACGCCGGACACACGAGGCCACCTTCCGCGCGGCCCTGCCGGAGCAGGGCGTACGAACAGATGGCCTTCCGTCGAAGACCGATGCCCTGGTCGCCACCCTCGCCCAGGCCGAGCAGGCAGGCCACGACCCAGAGGCCCTCCTGCAGCAGGCCATCGACATGCGCGAACTCAACACCGCCGCGGACGTGAACGACGTCCTGGTCTGGCGCCTGCGCCGCCTCGCCCAGCTCCCCGCCCACCCGGGCGAAGCTCCCCGTCGCCCGCAGGCCGGCACCCGCCCGACCAGGACCTCGGCCAACCGCACCATCGGACGGAGCGCGCCCACAGCGGCGCCGCGCCCTACCGTCTCTGACCCGCGCAGCCGCCCACCGCGCCGCTGATCAGCGCGTCCGGAAGGTCAGCCCCCGACCGACCGGACTCCACGAAATGCCTGGACAGCCAGTCCTACCGGCTGTTACGGGTGAAAACAGGAAGCCCTCGATCGGGAGATGACGCTCGTGCTCAGAACCACCGACCGCACCACGGAGCCGACGCCCGCGCTGCCCGTCCTTCCCACCAACACCGACCCCCTGCTGCAACTCCAGTACGAGACACAGTTGGCCGACGGCCCCGGCGTGACACGCTGCGTCAACCACCCACACGAACTCTCCCTCGGCGGCATCCCCGTGATGTGCTCGGCCTGCCGGGCCCGACGAGACTGGCTGCTCATCAACCACGGCCGCAACGTCTGGATCCGCTGCCGGTGCAGCAACCAGTGGATCGAGCCCGAGATCAGCCGCGCCGACTTCGATGCTCTGATCGCCAGCCCGTACGGCACGACCTACCCCACCGTCGAGCAGGGCCTCATCACGCTCGGCTTCGACGGTGCCTTCGCCGGCGCCTACCTGGAGTAGAGCCGTGGGGTTCTGTTCCAACAGCGGCGAACGCTGCGCAGCATCCTGTCGGCCCCCAGACATATCCGGCGAGGCCGACAGGATGTGGTGAAGAAGACAGCGCTGAGCGGATCGGCCTCTACTGATTGGTCGTACGTGCGCTTCCGTGAAGACCAGTGCACCAAGGCTGCCGCACTCTACTGACCGGGCCCCGCCCGAGTCGTCCCGCCCGAGCCGCCTGTCGCCGACCCGAGCTTGGCCAAGACCCGTGTGCGAGCTGGACTTCGTTACCGACGTGGACACCAGGGAAGCCGCTGTGGCCTTGCGGTGCTGCGCCCTCCATCAGCGTCCGCGATGGCCATTGAGCGTACGCCCTGCGCCGCTGGCCGACTTCAGGTACTCGTTCTCCGTCACCAACTCGGCCAGCTTAACCAGCAGTTCACCGGCCATAGCCTTCAGCTCGCCGTTCTCAGTCGCCAGCTCCTTGTTCCTCGATTTCAGTTCGTCGTTCTCAGCTGCCAGCTCT
Organism: Streptomyces sp. NPDC006197; assembly: GCF_040613865.1. Lineage (NCBI taxonomy): Bacteria > Bacillati > Actinomycetota > Actinomycetes > Kitasatosporales > Streptomycetaceae > Streptomyces > Streptomyces sp. NPDC006197. The sequence goes on from NZ_JBEXSZ010000046.1 coordinate 3,171, forward strand.
TTGATCCTCCAGGCGAGAACCCCAACAGCAGCGGTCGCTAGAGCGCCGAGACAGACCCCAGTTGCGACCCTGCGTTTGCCGAACTTCCCTTTGCTTGACTCAGTTCCTTCTGCCGCATCAGGGGCCTCGATGCCGTCCTTCTCAAAAGGGGCGTCCTTCTCGCGCATGCCGACGTGGTCGGGCGCGGTCAACGGCGGGGAAGACATCGGCGATTCGGTCGTCATGGCCGCAGCCTACGGGCGGGACCGACCGCCGGTCAGCCGAATGTGGTGCTGTCGTTCTGGCGGGTGCCGTACAGGTCGGCGCGGAACCCTCGGCCGACCGGCTTCCTGTCGGTGAGCGTGGCCGGCTTCCAGTGGGGCCGGTCCGGCACAGTGGTGCCGTCGGGAACGGGCAGGCTGCCCCGGCTCTTGCGGCTGCGGGCGGCTTGGACGCTGATGTCCAGGTGGGCGGCGACCTCTGGGTGCCCCCACAACGGCTGGTCGTCGGCGATGGTGTCCTCCTCGTTCGTCGGGGATGAGCGTACGCACGCGTGACCGGGCGTACGCCCGACGCTCACGTAATTCCCCATCAGCAGCACGACCTTCCCTGCCCAACCATTCGACAGTTTCGTACTTTCCGCTCAGGTCATCAGATCAGAGCATCATGATGGATCTATGTCCGTACCCAGCCTTGCCCAGCAGCTCGCCGACCATGTCCAGCACCTCCTGGGTGGCGGCCCGTTTCCCCAGCCCGGCGGATGGACCCACATGGGTGCTGTCATCTGCGACGTCAGCTTCCAGCCCCGCTGCAACTACGAGGCGACCCTCCGGCCGCGGCTTCTCAAGCTGCAAATGAACTGGCCGGACGCGAGAACGGTCCGCGGGTTCCAGAGCCGGCTCGCCAAGGAAGACCTTGCCCTCGCCATGAAGTTCAACCACGCCCAGAAGGTCGCGACAGCACACGCCATCACCGACCTCCTGGCCGCCAACAAGGTCGATACCCGCGACGATCTCCACACATGGCTCGATCAGCAGGCCAATCGCGTCGCTCTGCGCACGGTGAGGGGCGTAGGCCCGAAGAGTATCGACTACATCGGCAACCTTGTCGGCCGTTCCCAGATCGCCGTCGACGTACACCTGCGCGCCTTCGCTGCAGATGCCGGTCTTCCGGATCTTCCCTACGAGCAGCTGCGCGGAGTGTACGAGGAAGCCGCCGGGTTTCTCGGGCACGACAGAGGTGGACTGGAGCATGCAGTTTGGCGGTACAAGTCGGGCGCGTAGCCCACACTTCTACAGCTCCGAACCACGCGCTCCGTCGAACTGATGGGCGGGGAAGATGAGTCTACGGGTAGGGAATCATGTGAAGTTCCACAGCGTACGGCAAGGCCGCCTCTGCCTGATCGGCGAGAGGCGGCCTGATGCGCTTGTCGGTCAGACCTCGGCGAGGCGGTTCGAGAGGTCGAGGGCGTCGGTCGCGAACGCGAGGGCGGCGCAGAGGCCGGTCACCTCGTGGAGCGTCGGGCGGACCAGACGCGGCCAGTCGTCCGGCGCGGACGGCCAGGAGGCGAGGTGCACCTCGGTGGTGGCCAGGCTCAGGTGGGCGCTCACGTTCCAGCCGGCGCGAGGAGCGGGCTCCCAGCGGAGGCGGATGCGTCCGAGGGTGAGCTTCGGGGCTTCGCCGGTGAGCCAGGTGACGTCGAGCGGGCCGTCGTACCGGGGAGAGACGCGCTCGACCAGCGCGCCGCGGACACCGTCCGGCATGGGACGTACGGCGAGGCCGTGCAGCGGATGTACGTGCGGCGAGATGGAAGCCTCCAGAGAGTAGGAGGGAGGGGATCAGGACCAGTTGAGGGCGTCGCGCACCGACGAGGGGAGGAGGTCCTCTTGGCCGTCGTCGGCGATGAACGCCTTGCCATCCCGGACGACGACCTCGGCCGCCAGGTAGTGGGTGAAAGGCCAGTCGGGGTTGACGGCGAGACGGATCGGCAGGTTGGGGTCGAGGTCCTGGAGCCGGTGGAGCAGGTGGCCGACGGTCAGGTACTGGGGCACGGAAGCCTCCGGGAGAGGTGAGGGCGTACGGGGCGGGGGCGTCAGGAGGCGTCGAGACGGAGCAGGTCCCGGAGGACCTTCGGCCCCTGGGCGTGGCTGGCGAGGTGTCGTTTGCGGCACTCGGCGACGTAGCTCTTGCCGCGCTGCGCCATCTCCCAGCCGCCGCACGAGCAGACAGCCTGGGTGTACGAGCGTCCCGGGCAGTCGGCGTGGAGCGGCTTGCCGGAGCTGGTGTGCTTGTGGTCCGCCGGGCAGAGGGTGCCGTCGGCGTGGTGGTTGGTGAGCGGGGCGTGGAACGGCATGGTGGATTCCTCGTGTTGGGAAGGAGGTTTGGGCAGCGGGGCCAGGGCGCCCGTCGTTCGAAGAGGTCGCTCTCCCAGCGGTGTTGTTCGGCTCGGCGGGCGGCCCGGCGGCGAAGGTGCTTGGCGCGGCGGCCGTACTTGCCGGGGAGGTAGTAGCAGGTGCAGCGGCGGGCGAAGGTGCACTTACGGCGGTAGCCGGGGGCCAGGAGCATGCGTGCGATCGGGGCCTCCTGTTGGACCGGTGATACGGGAGGGGCCGGTCGGCTTGGAGAGGGCGAAGTCAGAGGGCCAGTCGGTAGGAACGGGCGGCAGAGGGTCGGCCCGCCTCGAAGGCGACCGCGCCGTCGGCGACCAGGCGCTGAAGGGAGCTGGCGACGCGCCCCTCGCTGAGGCCGGTGGCGGCGCTGATCTCGGGGAGAGGCGTACCGGGGTTGTTCGAGAGGTAGGCGACGACCCGGGTGTCGCGGCGGCGGAGGTGGTTCTGGAAGCTACCGGCGGTGTAGACCAGCGTCATCCCGCAGCAGGCCAGGGGAAGACCGAACGAAGCAGAGCCGGAACCGGCGACAGCGTCGTAAGCCGCGAGCACGCTGGCACCCAGGCCGACGATGTGGCCGCAGGTGCGGACGAGATCGTCTGAGTAGATGGTCACTTTCAGGGCCTTTCGTTCGTGAAGGAGGAAGGGCACGCGGATCGTTGGGCGCGAGCCCGAACGGGTATCGGTGGCCGTGGCGGGCCCCATCGGCCCGTCCCGGCCACCGGTTCGGCGGGAGGAGTGGGCGACGAGGGCGGCGATGAATCCGGCCACCGCCTCGGCGGGAGTGTGAGTACCGAACTCCTGGACCCACACGTCGGCTTCGGTGGGCTGTACCTGGACGCGCCAGACGATGTTGCGCGTCCAGGCGGCGGGGTCTTCGGGGAGCCAGCCGACGTAGACGCGGCCGTCCGGGCTCGTCGCGTGGACGTTGGCTTCCGGGGTGTCGACGACCGTCCAGCCGAGGGCGTGGAGGAGTTCGAGGACCGGGGTGGCGCAGTGGTCCGAGGAGAGCCAGTGGCGGTCTTCCACGGAGGGGCGGGCGACGGCGGGCAGGAGGGTGGCGGAGGCGTTCATGGTTGGATGATCCCTTCGTTGACCTGCGGTTTTTACCGACACCCGTACGTTGACATGGGGTGTGCCGGAGTCCGTAGTCGTTTCCGGGGGTGACCCGTCTGCCGTGGGCGAACTGGTCACGGGTAGGTGGCCAGGACGCGGGCGGCGCGGGAATGGAACGGCGGCCGGGGTTGTCGTAACCGAGTTACGGCGGCGAGCCGTACGGAGCCGAACGGGGAGCGGGGATGACGGAGCCGAGCAGACACTGGGACGGGGCCGGGCTGGAGCGCAAGATCCGTGCCGCTGGGCGGCCGTGGACCGTGGGTGACCTCGCGATGGTCGCCGATGGCCAGTGGGGCGTCGGAGTGCAGCCCGACAGCTGGCCGGACGAGGACGCGGTGGTGGCATACCGGGTTGCGGACGGCCGGCGCGTTGAGCTGACCGTGGAGGAGCTGGCCCGTGCGGTGGGCGCCGGCACCGAGGACGTCCACCGCGACGAGGGCCTCGCCTGATCAGTTAGCGGTGCGGCCCCGGGGCGGTCGGCGGCAGCCCGATGACAGCCGCAGGAACGGGCTGGTCGGGCACCTGGCCCGGGGCACGCGGAGCGAGCTCCGAGCGGGCGACAGCGGCCCGGGACAGGCTCGCTGCCGGGGTCCGGTCCGCCGCCGAAGCGGCTTCCCGTGCCTCGATCACGCGCCGGATCGCCTGCACGTGAGCACCGCTCTCCGCGAGTGCGACGCGAAGGTCGGCGGCCGAGCTGACGATCCGTTCCAGCTCGTAGTACGCCAGCACGTACCCGGGCCGGGTCAGGGCGTGCAGGCGGTCTTGGTGGACGGCCGCAGCGTTGTCGGTGATGGCCAGGGCCGTACGGATGTGCATGGCCGAGCGCAGGAGCGGGTCGGCGCAGGGGCGACGCACCGCGAGGATCTCCAGGACTTCGATGGGCTGGGTCCAGGCTTTCTCGATCATGGAGGTGGCCTGGTCGAGCGCGGTGGTGTCGGGCATGAGGGAACTCCTGGTGTTCGGAGGGGCGGAGAGGGCGTTCGGGTAGGTCCGGGCGGGAGTCAGCGGCTGTGTCGGCGCGCCGAAGAATCGACCGGCGTCCGGGCTGCGGCAGCGGGTGCGAGGGTGGACGACTGCATACGGGCCGAGGACGTGGTGCGGCTCTGGGCCGCCATCACGCGGAGGTCGGCAGCTGTCCGCGGAGCGCGCGCGGCACGGCGGACGGCCTCGGTGACGGCGGTACGCCGTACATCGAGCGGGGTCGGAGCGCGAGAGCCCTGAGAAGCGGTGGTCGGGCCTACCGGGGTCAGCGTGACCAGGTGCTCGACCTCGCGGTGGATCATGTGCCGCTCGCGGACCACCGGAGCCGAACTCGCCATCGCGGCGGCCGTCGCGGCGATCAGGTGGGCCGGAGTGCGGGATGTGAACACCGCCTCCGCCCGCGTCCCCCAGCCCCGAGGGCCGGCCCACAGCGTGACCGCCTCGTCGTCCCAGCGGGGATGGTTGTTTCGGATCAAGGCGCCCGCGTGCCCGTCGGGAGCCCTGACGTTGACGGTTCCGTGCATGGCTGGCTCACGGCGCCAGCCGGCGTCGAGGAGTGGCTGGAGGGAATCGGTCCAGTAGATCGACGGGTCCGTCAGGAAGCGCCCGTTGTTCTCGTACGGGTCGGATGCGGCGTAGTCCTGGGCCAGGGTGGTGGTGAGGCCGGCGACGATCTCGGCCGGGGTGACGTGGTTGAAGGTCGCCGTCCAGCGGGGCGGGGCGACGGCCTCCTCGGAGGCGGTGATCTTCCACAGCTCGAAGTCATCGCCGAACCACCCGATGCGGATCCGTTGGTCGGGCGAGGTGACAAGGAGCTGGCAGGGGCCGTCGTCGAGGTAGTGGTGCGGCCAGTGGGCCACGGGGGCGAAGCCGGCGTCACCGGCCCCGTTGGAGCCAGCGAGGTACCTGGGGCTGACCAGTACCTCTTCGTAGCGGGAGGGGTCGGGAAGGGCGGACATGGTCGAAGCTCCGGGCGTGGATGGGAGGAGAGCGGGTCCGCGTGCACGGAGGCCGCCGCGGTGACGGGGAGTGGCTGGCTCTCGGTGCCCTCTGAATCACCGGGACCGCCCCGGGGCCGACTGGACGGTCATGGAGGCCGACACCCGCGGCTGCGGCTGGGGAGCGTGGCTGAACAAGGAGGTCGGCACGGCGGCGCTCCGGCGCAGGGCTGCTGCGGTTCGGGCGCCGTCCGCCCTCAACGGGACGCCGGAGTGAGTTCGCTGGGCCGTCGCGGCAGGGGCAGCAGATGAAGGAGCCCACCGCGTGGCCAAGGGGGCGCTCCAGTGCTCGACAGTCGCGTAGACGGGGCCCAGCGCCTGGCCGGCTTCGGTCAGCACGTAGGGGTCGCCGTGGCGTGTTCCGGCGCGGGTGACCAGGCCGTCAGCCTGGAGCCGGAGAAGACGATGCTGGGTGAAGGCGTAGTCCAGACCGGCCTGTTCGGCGATATGGACGAACCGCATTGAGCCGCCCGCGTCGAGGACCTGGACCATGGCGGTGGTGTGCCGCAACCGTAGGCGCTGCACGGCGTCCTCGACGCGCTCGGCTTCGGCTGTCGCGCCGGACGACAGGTAGGTCCGAGACCAGTCGGCCATGGTGCGGTGCACGGGCGTCAGGGACTCACCGAGGGCACTGAGCTGGTACGGAGCCCCGCGGCGAGTGTCGGCTCGGATGACCAGTCCGGCTGTGTGCATGGTGGCCAGGCGCTTGCCGACCAGCTGCTCGCTGACGAAGGGAAGCCTGGCGGCAACATCCCGCACCCGCAGAGGACGGCCCTCCTGGACCATGGTCATCACCGTCCAGGAGGTCCACTTCGGTCCCATCAGGGAGAGTGCGTTCTCGATGCTCTGGGAGTCGAACGAACCGATGGGAAGGACGGCGGGCCGCTGGGACGTATCGCGCGAGTTCATTCCGCGTCCTCCATCCGGGCGAGCAGCGAGCGGACCAGGGTGGGAAGTCCCCCTGGTTCGCTGCCGATCCAGATACGGTCGGCCGTCTCGTCGAGGACGTACGCGGCGTCTTCGAGCAGGCCGCTGGAGATCTCCATGCAGGCGTCGGTGATCCGGGAGGCCGCGAGCAGCGACTGGGAGAGCACCCCGACGTAGTCGCCGGGTGGGAGGCCGGCGGCCTCGGCGGCAGTGCGGATCGCCGTCAGCTCCAGCGCGGTGAAGGCGAAGTCGAACCCGTCTTCCTCCTCGCCGTCCTCGGAAGCAGTGAAGGTCAGCTCTCCGGAGTCCGTGGGGATGCCCACGTGTGTGCAGATCTGGTCGACGGCGGTAGTTAGCTCGGCGAGGGACTCGGTGAGCCAACCCAGCGCGGAAGCGTAGGAGGCCAGGGCGAACAGGCCAGTCGGGGTGGCGGGACGCAGTTCGGCGGCCATGAACTCTTCGAGATGTTCGGTCAGTTCGCCCACCACCTGCGGGCCGGCGGACAGCGCGCCCAGGACGGGGTGCAGGTATGAGCGGCTGGCGGGCGTCGGGTACTCGGCGGTGAGGATCCCGGAGACGCTCTGCGCGGCTTCGGTGAGGAGGCTGGCCAGGTCGGTACGGGACATGGGGGCTCGATCGGCGGTCATCGCTGGGGGACCTTTCGAGAGGCGGCGGCCGTGAAGGGAGCCACTGCGGAAGGAACTGCTGGTGAGGTCGGCGGGCGGTCGGCGGTGAGGGATGAGCGTGACCGGGCGGCTTGGACGCGGGCCTCGGCGGCGGAGGCAACCGCGGTGTTCTGCGGCGGGGCGGTGCGCAGGTGGGCTGTGCGGTAGACCGCGTAGTTCTTCCGGCTTCCGGCGGCGACGAGGTAGATCTCGCGCTTGTGGTTCGAGGTAGGCGGGGCCGGGCGGAACTGGATGACCAGCCGGTAGGACACGGACGGGTCGACGTAGACCTTGTGGTAGCCGGCGAGACGGCCCTTCAACGGCAGGCAGTCGTCGCTTCCGTGGACCAGGTTCTGCAGCTCCAGCAGTGCCAAGTCGCGGATCTCATCGGGAAGTTCCCGAAGATCGGCGATGGCGTCCGGGTGTGCGGCGAAGGCGAAGCGGGCGCGACTCACAGCAGCCTCCCCTGTACCGGACGCTGGACCGGTCCCGCCGGAGGTGTACGGAGGGCGTCGAGGCCCGCCTTCGGTGCTGTGGAGGCACCGACCGATCGGGCGAGGGCAATGCGGGCCACGCGAGCCCGGACGACGGCGCCGTTGTCATCGCCGTACTCCGGCGGCTCGGGCAGCGGCCCGCTGCGGTCGTCCAGCCAGGCGCGGGCGGCGCCGACGTCGGCGAAGGCGCCCTCGCGCATCGTGTACGTGTCGGCACCCGCCTCCCACTCCTCGTGGAAGACCCGGATCGGCGCCTCGACGGACCGGGAGTCGCGCGTCAGCGTCCACGTCTCGCTCGGGTCGAAGTCCGAGGTGTAGCTGTCGAGGACCACGTACCGCGTGCCCGATTCCCGGATCTTCCGTTCGATCTGGACCGTGAGGTCGTCGGCGGGCTTTACGACGTCGCCGTAGAGCTTGGCGATCTTTTCGGGCGGGCAGCCGCGCTCGGCCAGCCACGCCTGGGCGAAGGGCACCGTGGCGTGGTAACTCGTCTCCAGGGTGAACGTGAACCGGCTGAGATCCCGCGCGACCGCGATCGCCATGATCTCCGGCTCGCCGCGTGCTCCCCACGTAACGGATTGGTCGTGGGCGACGACGAAGCCGTGGGAGCCGTCGGGCGTGATGTGGTGCCGGGACAGCGCCCTCAGGTCACCGGACCAGAACCGCTCCACCGCTTCCGCGGACGCTTCATCGGCGGGAGCGAGTTCGTCGAGATCGAAATCGAAGTCGAAAGCGTCGTTCACGCCGCCACCTCCGCCTGCTCGGGAGCGGGAGTGGCCAGGACCCGGTGGTTGGGGCGGGTCGGGCTCGTGGTGCACGCGGCGAACGGGCCGTCCGGGGCACGCAGGTGCACCAGGGTCTGGTCCAGGTGGTCGCGGTGCCAGGTCGACGGACCGGCCAGGCCGGCCTCGGTGTCGGTGAGCTGCTGCCACGCGAGCCAGAGGGCGTGCAGCCGGGCGACGGCCTCCGGATGCTCGTACCACTGCGTGCACCATGGACGCGTCGTGCTGATCTCCCGGCCGTACACCGGCAGCAGGAGATGGTTCACCCAGTCGCCGAGCGCGGCGAGTTCGACGCCGTACTCCTCACCGCCCAGGGCGACGATGAACACGGAGGCGGAACCCTCGGCCTTCTGGCCGACAGCCCCGGCTTCCGCAGCGCCGTCCGTCTGCCCGTCGGCAGCGGGTACGGGATCGGGCTCGGAGCCGAGGCGGTCGAGAATGACGGCGTGGCGCCTGACCTCCGCGATGGTTTTGGCGAGGGTGCTGGCGAGGTCGTCGAGGTTTTCGTCGGAGACCCGGAACGGCTCAGGAACAGAGTTGGGTGCGTGGGTGGTCGGGCTGGTGTCGGACATGGGGGCGTGCTCCATCTGTGAGACGGCGACATGCCTGAGAGGATGCGGAGAATCCGCGGTTTGGCCCCGCTGGGAAAACCCGGTAGGCAGCCGCTACTCGTCCGCGCAGCGTGGACAGCGCGGGAACGGTGGTGCCAGCAACTGCATAGCCCGAGTGGCCTGTTGGGGTACGACACCGTTGCCGAGCGCGGTGAGCTGCGCCGGGCGTCCGAGTCCCGGGGTGGCGGTGACCCAGCCGGCGTCGAGGCCCTGCATCCACTCGACGAAGTCGGCGCGCAGCCGACCGGCTGCGTCCGTGGGCGCCGGCGCGGGGCGGGTGAGCCTTTCCCATCGGGTAATGGCGGCGGCGTACGGTCCCCACCGTCGGCCGTCTCCCCTGCTTCCGGCGACGGCCCCGTCCACAGCGGCAGGACCACCGCTGACAGGGGAGGGCGCCACCCCTTGCCGGGGTAGCGGCCCGGGGTGCCCGTGTCGCTGACCCGGGGTGTGGGCAACAGCGAGGCCGCCGCACTGGGCAGGGTCATGTCCCCGTTGCCATGCCGCTGGTTGGGCGAGCCCTTGATGCCGTCGGACGCCTTCGGGGTCGGCAGGAGCCACTCGACCTCGTCGGCCAGGTTCGGACCGTGACCCCCGCTCTTCCTCTTCGTTGGGTGCTGCGAGCCGCCGTTCTTTCCGATGTTGCTGGTCGGTGTCTTGAGCAGGGTCTCCGGCGGGCCAGGCCGCCAAGAAGGTCCGCTCGCGCCGGTGCGGGGCTCCGACGTCGGAGGCACGAAGCACGAGCCACTTCGCGTCGTACCGGAGGTCGGCCAGGGATCCGAGTACGGCACCGAGTGCCCGCAGAGGAGGCTGACCTGCGGTGTCTCCCAGACACCACGGGCAGGGTTCCACGTCGCCAGGGGAACCGGCGGGGGAGGTGAGGAGGCCGCGGACATTCTCGATCACTACCAAGCAGGGGCGGAGGGCCTCGACTGCACGGGCGACGTGCAGCCATAGCCCGGAACGGGTCTGGGAGTTGAGTCCGGCCCGGCGGCCGGCGACCGAGACGTCTTTGACAGGGGAAGCCGGCCGTCAGGACGCACACCCGGGGGACGGTGGACCAGTCGACGGTCGTGATGTCGCCCAGGTTGGGGACGCTGGGCCAGTGGCGGGCCAGGATGCGCGAGGCGTTCGGATCGACCTCCGCGTGCCAGGCCAGGGCGCCGCCGAGTGCGGCCTGCACCCCCAGATCGAGGCCGCCGTATCCGGAGCAGAGCGATCCGATCAGCGGCTGGCGGGAGACGGGGGAGGGCATGTCACCGGCCCCGTACTGGCTGGGCCGCGGGAGCCGTCGGCGTCGGCGGTGCGGGGGCAGCCGGTGCGGCCCCGTATACCGGGGTCGTGGTCCGGGTGAGAGCGGCCCGGAGCCGGGAGGACGGTGGCGAGACCGTGGTCGAGGCGGCGTGCAGGGAGTCGGCTGCCTCCCGCAGGGCCGTGTCCGCCGTTTCGAGCCGGTCGTCGATTACCAACCCCGCAGCTTCCCGGGCGTCCCGGGCGTCGGGTTGCTCGTGCAGGTGCTCGGTCTGCTCCAGGAAGGTGAGCTGCTGGGCCACTTCTCCGAGAGCGGTTGCAGCCTCACCGGCGTACCGAACGGCAGCGGAGAAGCCGGAGACGGCCGGGGTGGTGCGGGAACCGGCCTCCTTTTTGATGGTGCGGAAGAGGACCTCGTCGCCCAGCTCGGTGATCAGCTTGCCGAGTTCGGAGATCTGCTGGGCGACCACGATGTTTCCGGGGAGGCGGTGGGGGTCGCCGGGGACCGGGAGCTTGCCGCGCTGGGCGTCGAAGGCAGAGGCCATAGCGCGTATGGCCAGGGCGTCGGAAAGGGAGTTCGTGCTCACGGTGGATCCCGTCTATGAGGAGCGGAGCGGTGGAAAGGGGGTGTCAGCTGTGGGCGCGTGAGGGCGGGCGCGCGGCGGTTGGGGCGGGCCCGAGGGAGAGCCGGTCTGGTGGGGAGGGAGCGGCACGTGGGGCGCTGCGGGTGAGGGCCGCGTGCACCCGCGCCGACGGCGGCTCGCTCGGGGAAGACGTGGAGGACGGTGCCCGGGAGGCCGGCCGGCCGTGTGCGGTCTCCCAGCGGGTGCGGACCTCGGCGAGTGGGCCGAGCGCGTGCAGGGCGTGGTTGATCAGCCGGCCCGGGGCCAGGGCCTCGTCCTCGGCCAGGGCACGGACGGCGCGCGCGGAGGTGGTGGCGGTCCGCGTGATCGAGGAGCGCATCACCTGTTTGCCGAGCCATTCGGCGTCTCCGGCGCCCACGCCGTCGCAGATGACGGCGAACCGGTCCTTCGACAGCGTGCCGTCGGCGAGCAGGCCGCGCCGCTGGGCTTCCCAGAGCAGGGTGATCCGGTCGATGGGCTCGCCCCGGTGGTGCAGCGCACCGAGGCACCGATAGAGCTGTCCGTGGACCGGGTCGGCGAAGTCCTCGGGCCGCAGCCAGGCGACCACCTCGCCCATGGCCCCCGGCCGCTCGACGAGGACGGCCAGAAGGAACGCCTCGTCCTCGGCCGCCTGATCGGCCTGTGTCGGCGGAAGAGCGGTCGGGAGGGTGGCCAGCGGCGTTGTGGGTGCGACCGGTCGCGGTTCGGTGCCCCAGCTCCGGGCGAGATCGGCGAGCACCCCCGTCAGGACGTCCGCGTAGTGCAGCGTCCCCTCGACCTCGCCTCGCAGAGTGCCCGTGCGAGCCTCCTGGTGAAGCCGGATCGCGTGCTGGGCGACGGTGCGGTGGATCGTCCCCTCCAGCACCATCCGGCCGTACACCGGGGCGTGTGCCGGTCGCGGACAGGCCGAGATCAGGGTGTGGGCGTACGAGGCGGTCAGCCCCCGCACGTGGAGACTGGCCTCGTTGACCGCGTCGGTCACCCACGACAGCGGCACTGGCCCATCGCCTTCCACCGCGGGATGACCGTCGTTCCGGAGCTTGCGCAGCGCGCCGAACAGGGCCTGGTGAACCGGCCGGTAGAAGTGATCCGGCGCGAGCCACTCCAGCTGCGTGAGCTGGCCCGGGTCGAGCAGCACTGCGCCGAGGACTGCCTGCTCGGCGTCCAGCAGCGGGTTCATCGCCGGCCTCCCGTACTGGGAACGGACGCGGACGGCTCATCCGGCCGGGCACGCAGATCGGCGACCGCCCGGTCGGCGGCGGATAGCGCCTCGGCGAAGCCGTCCAGCACGGTGGTCAACGCGGGATCGGCGACGGGAACCGCCCCGGCGTCGCCGACCAGCCACCACCGGCCGTCGCGCAGGACGGCCGGCGACTGACCGAGCCGCGCGGAGGGCGGCGTGGGCGCGCTCATGCCGACAGCCCGAAGTCGTCGTGGTCGACGGTCTTCGCCAGGGCCCGCTCGGTGATCGCCTTCGTGGCGCGGGCGGAGGCCGGTCCGATCGCCTTGGCGGAGGGCTCCTTGTACCAGGGCCGGATGGAGAGCATGGCGATCCGTAGGCCGGTGGTCAGCAGCAGCACCTTGCCCTTGGGCAGGGCGCGGATCGCGTCCGGGGGCAGGATCCTCTCGGTGCGCATGCTCACCGAGGTGGACTTGCCGCCCTCGCTCGTGGAGACCGAGACGGTCTGGACGTCGTGGTCACCAACCTGTCGGCTGAGGCGGTCGGCGAAGTCGGCGTCGTCGATGCCCGAGCCGACGATCTTGACAGTGGCGGCGGACCAGAGGGCGTCCATCCCGGCCTCGCCCCAGCAGCGCTGGCCCTGCCGGTAGCTCTGCAGGATCGTCATCGGGATGACGCCCCGGCTGCCCAGGTGTGAGTACAGGTCCGGCAGGTCCGAGATCCGACAGACGTTCGCCGCCTCGTCGAGGACGCACAGGGCGGGCGGGTCGAGTCGTCCGCCGGAGCGCTCCGCGACGATCACAGCCGCGCGCATCACGGCGTCGGCCGCCGCCGCGATGATCGCCGACGCGCTGCCACCACCGTCCTTGCTCAGCAGATACAGCGTGTCGCGGGAGGTGGCGAAGGCGAGGGGCTTGAACTCGGGGAGATCCTCGCTCGGGGTGACCCAGGCAGCGACCTCCGGGTCGAGCAGGCAACTCGCGTACTGCCTCGCCGTCTCATAGATGCCGTCGCGCGTTTCGGTCGCACCGGAGACCGTCCCCTGGAGCTGGGCGGCGACCGCATCGTGGCCGGCGTCGGTGAGCAGGTCGACCGGGGTCCGGTCGGCGGGGGAGGCGAGCCAGGCCAGCACGTCGGTGATCGGCCGCCGGTGACTGGCGGCGGCCAGGAACAGGGCGCCGAGCGTGTTGGACGCGGCGGTGGACCAGAAGTCGGAGCCGCTCGACTCGTCCACGCTCGCCGCGACGAAGTGCCCGGCCAGCCGCTTCGCCCCGGCCAGGTCGCGGGCGTCGGCCAGGATGTCCCACCACATCTCGCGCGGATGGTGCGCGATCTGCTGGGGGTCGAGGGTCCAGACCGTGCCGACCTCGGCACGGGCGTCCACCGTCGCGGTGAACGCGTCATTCGCCGCCTTGTTGCTGGTGAGCAGCACCGGGCCGGGAGCCGCGAGGATCGCGGGGATCGCCAGCCCGGACGTCTTACCGGAACGCGGGGCCATGATCGCGACGATCACGTCCTCCCATGACGCGCGAACCTCGGCCCGACCCGGGTCGAGGGTGCCGAGCAGGATGCCACGGTCAGCGGGAGCGACCTCTTTTACACTCCCGGTCGCCGAGGGACGGGCGCAGGCTCTTCGCCTTCGCGGTGATCTCCTTGTCCAGCAGCGGCGCCAGATCGGCCTTGCGGGCGAGACCAGTCTTGGCACCGGAGCGCCAGCGCATCCAGAGCACCAGGCCGGTCGTGAGCAGGGCCAGAGTGAGCAGGCCGGGAACGATGCGGGCGCCGACCAGCAGCGCGGTGGTGCTCAGGGCTGGCCACAGCACCTCGGGGTGCAGCAGGGCGTCGGTGGCGCGGAACGAGACCCACGGGCCGCTGCCAACAAGGGAGTTGGTGAGGTTACCGGTCAACCAGGCGAGGGAGCCGAAGGCCATGGCGGCGCCGAGGGCGCCGAACAGGAGGTAGAGGAGCGCGTCGGAGCCGGTGGTGGTCGACGGCGCGCTGGTGCGCGGGGAGGGCACGGGCGGTCCTTGGGGTGCGAGCGGGCGGGGGCGGGGCGCGCTCGGCTCTTGTGCAGCTCATGGGCCTACTCTTTCGGGGGCGAACGGAATCGTTTCAGCGGGAACGCGGGGCGGGACGTCCTGCGGATGGAACCGGTGAGGGGGCAGGAGGGGCGTTGGTGCCGGTGCTGGCCTTGGCCGCGATGGGTGAGGCCTGACGGGCAGCGGCCTGACGCCGGGCATTGGTGTCGGACGTCTCGCCGACGTAGCCCACGGCCAGGGATGGGTCGATCGCGACCCGGTACCCCAGGTCGGCCAGCTGGCTGGCAGTAGCGGAGGCAGCCAGTTGCCGGTCCAGGCCGGTGACATGCGTCTCGAGGCTGAAAGAGGCAGGATCGCCCGGGTCGGCCGGGGCGATGAACCCACAGGAGCGCAGGATCCGCTGGGCTGACCCGGGCAGGCCGGTCCGGCAGTCGGCCCAGACCAGCCCGTCGGCCCAAGGGTAGATCTCGACGTCGGTGCCGTAGGTGTCAGCCAAGTTGCCCATTGGGGATCCTTCCGTAGAACGGGGCGAGGCAGGAAAAGCCGTTGAAGAGGGCGTCGGTGACGCGTAGTTGCTCGCGGAGACCGGACGGTCCGCTTCCTTCAGGCTCTGGATGCCGGGGAGCGAGGGGGCCGCGCCGGCGCCGAGGACTTCGTCGAGCAACTCCCGCGTCCGAAGGACATTGATCATGTTGTGGTGCCGGGGGTCGGTGCGCTCGGCCGGGCAGGCGGCGATCCCGCGCTCGGCGGCCTCCAACTGCTCCCGGACGTCTTCGAGTAGGCCGTGGGCGGTGGCCAGCCTTGTCCAGGTCTCCATGGCGGGGTTGTGGTGCGGGTTGTCGAACGTGAGGCGGACGCGGACCCAGTCGGCTGCAGTGGCCACGAGTTCGGTCAGCTGAGGCAGAGCACCGACGAGCGCGCCGTTGACCTCTTCGATGATCCCGGTCACCTCGTCGGGAGCGGCGTCCTCGGTGAGCCGGGCGATCATCCCCGGGACGGAGTACGGATCGTCGGCAGCCAACGGGAGGCGACGGACCTGGAGGGGCGGATCGTCGATGGGCCTCCTGCCGCGGTGGGCGAGCCGGATGTTGTGCTGCATCGTGGCGCTGGTGGCCTCGCCGATGCTGGAGTAATACTCGGGCACAGGTCCTTCTGGTTCGTGGTGCTGACGGGTCAGGACGGGTGGGAGCACGTGCTCCCACCCGAGGAAGCGAGACCGGTCTGGTGGCCGAGGGCAGCGGCGGCGGGACTGCCGGCGGTGATGACGAGGAACCCGACCCGCCTGGTGGCGAGGTCTCCCGCCGGTGGCAGCACACTGGATGGGCCGCCCGCATGAGATACGTACGGGGCAGACCGGCGGAGTACACGGTGCAAGGAGGCACCCCGATCACCGCCGAGGGCCGGAGGCGCGCGGTGGACGGGCAGACGGGCGGGATTCCACGACATCGGTATCGAAGGCAGAGATGACGACCTCGGCCTTGGCCGCCGCGGGTGAGACAGCCAGCGCCGCGCTCCGGGAGGCGGACGGGTTCGAGGAGCGCGTCGGCGCTTCGGCTCCGGACCGCGAAGGGCTGCCGACACGACGCAGGTCGTCCTCCGAGTCGACGAGTTCCGACTGTGCCGAGCAGACGAAGTCCGCCGCGAAACCGAACCGGTCGGCCAGCCGGTACGCCTCGTCGTCGAGGTCGTTGATGTGCTCGCCGGCGACCTCCAGCGCTTCCCGGACGCGTTCCAGGGCCCCGTGCTCGGGGTGGAGGAGCTGGTCGACCGCTCGTCGAAGGTCCTCCCCGTTCTCGGCCGACCTGATCTCGTCGGTGATCTGGAGAAGCGCGGCGCTGGCGGCATAGGACTCAAAGGGGTTCGCCGGGGTGCTCATTCGGGCCTTGTCCAGGGAGGGCGAGAGGTCGACGTCGTAGCGAGCGGCGCGGAGCATCTCGGCGGCGTGGTTGGCGATGGCGACCTGGTCGGCGGCCAGCGTGGTGGTGGGAAGTCGGTGGCGCCGGCCGTGCCAGTCCTGGATCTGCTGGAAGCCGGCGTGCTTGAGGATCATCGCGGCGAGATTGTCGTTGGCGCCCTTGGCCACGACGCTGCCGCTGAACTCGGAGGAGATGGTGATCGGAGGAGCAGGCACAGAGGTCTCCTGGGCACAGGAAGTCGAATGGGAGGCGGTGGCCAGGTGCCCCAGCTCGGCTGCGATCCGGCGGCATTCGGTCTGGAGGCGGAAGGCGTCGCGGTAGCTGTGGTGCAGGCCACCGTCCTCGCGGGCGAGGCTGGCCACGACGTGCACTTGCCGGGGCTGGTTGCGCAGGGCTATCCACCGGCAGGCGCCCGGATCACCGTCCGGGGCGATGCCGGTGGCGGACACCAGCCGTCGGGCGACGTCGGCCCACTGCGCGTCGGTGAGGTCCGGCAGACGGGGGTCGGAACGCACCGAGCAGACCCACGTCGGCCGAGCGGGAGCGCGGGCCCCCAGGCGATCGACGGGAGCGTCGATCGCCTGGGCCAAGTACGACAGCGAGCCCGGCTCGGCGAGCAGTTCGATCGGTGCCCCATGGCCGTCACCCGCGACCAGCCGGGGGTTGACGTGGTTACCACGTTCACCCGGCCCGTACAGGTAGGTGAGCAGGCCGGCGGTGTCGCTGGCGCGCTGCAGGTGGGCGATCACGGCGGCTACCTCGGAAGGGAATGACGGAACAACGGGCCGGGAGGTCGGACCGACGGAGAGAGAATCCGAAGGATTCGGGATTTGGCCCCGCCGGAGATCACTGGTAAAAGCCGCGCTCACCGACCCTGACCTGCGGGGAGAGTAAAAGCCGGTGCCCCGCTGCCGCGGGGCGCCGGACGGCTAGAAGTAGGGGTTCTCGTTGGGCCGGTCGGCGTCGGTGGCGGCCTGGAGTAGCTCGGTGAGGTCGTCGGGTTCGGAGGAGCGCTGGTCGATCCACCAGCCGGCGCGGGTGATTGTGCGAGCGGTCTCCTCGATCTCCTCCCACTCCGCCTCGCTGGTATCCCCTTCGACGACCAAGGCGGTGTAGGCGGCGGCCAGGATCTGGTGGCGGCAGCGCGAACCCCAGGGGACGGCGCGCCCGGTCCCCTCCAGTGGAGGCATCCGGTACTGCTGGGACCAGGCTTCGGACTCGACCTGTTCCTCAGCCCGCTTGGCCTTCAACCAGGCTGCCTTGTCCTGCTTGTTGACCTCTTTGGAGGCGCGCCAGCAGGCGGTGCATTCCTGAGTGGCGAGCCACTCGGCGAAGCCCGCGCGACGGTCGGCCGGCCGATCGGACAGGTCGCGGTCGGTGTGGTGGCCGCAGGAGTGGTTGATCGGCCAGATGGTCTTCACTGCCATGGGGAGCTTCCTTACGGGGGTTGGGTCAGCGGTCGCGGGAAAAGGCGATGCGCGGGTCGATCGGCCGGGCCGCCGCGACAGAGGTGGCGGGAGCGGCCACCGGCCGTTTGTCCGGGAGGCCGGCGAGTGCCGGACTGGTGGCGAGCGCGGCGGTGCTGAGCGGCGAGCGACGGACGCCGGCGTTCTGGGCGCGGTTGCGGGACGGGGCCTGCCCGGTCGCGGGATGGCGGCGGGTCGCTACGTCCTGCGCGAGGTGAGGGTGTACGGCGACCTGGACACCGGAACGGTGAAGGGCCAGCGTGGCGTCGGCGACCTTCCCCAGGGCCTCGTCGCGGCCGGTGGTGGCGGGCAGTGTGTAGATGTCCAGGCGGGGGTCGTGTCGCCAGCCGTGGTCCATCAGGGCGAGTCCGGTGATTCCGGAGGCCCGGTCGTCGATGGCCGCGATGATGCCGAGCCGTGGATGCTCGGCGAACGCGACATCGGGCTCGCCGAGCGGGCTTCGGTCCGGGACGGGGCGAGGCCCGGGTGCGAGGGAGGGGTTGAACACGGCGTCGGTGTCGACTCGGAAGTCGGCGTTGCGCAGCAGCTCGACGGCCCGGGTGGCGCGGCCCTGCCCGTCACGCTGCTGGTCGGTCAGGGCATACAGGGTCGGCTCGCCGGGGACGGGGCGGAAGTCGAGGCGCTCCAGCATCCATGTGCCGGCGGCGAGGTTCTTGGGGTTCGCGGCGACGATGCCGTAGTCGGGGTGGCGGCCGACGGCGACGTCGGGAAGCAGTTCTTCGGGAGAGTTGGGCAACACGGCTGATCCATCCGGTGCGGTGACGGGGAGGTCGAGGGCCGGAACGGGTCTGCTGGTGTGAGGCATACGGCGAACTCCGAGGCGGGAAGAGGTCAGCGACCAGGCGCGGTGGAGGGACGCGCGGGCGGCAGCGCGGCACGCTGGGGGGCTTCCGTCGCCAGGCGTGCGCGGACCGTGCACGATCCGGCTGACGGCGAGGGCGCGAGAGCAGCGCTCACCCGGGGAGGAACGGAGGCCGGCGGAGCGGCCGGGGCTACCGGACTCTGGACCGGGCCGGGCTGGGTGGTGAGGTCGTCGCCGAGCCGTGCTTCATGCGGCCGGTCAGGAAGAGTGCCGGGCCTGAGCAGGGCCGAATCGCACAGGACGTTGAAGCCAACGGCCTGTAGCGCAGTGAAGGCCCCGGTCACCGCCCGCCGCTGTTCGGCCAGGTCGGTCATGGTCGTGGGCAGCCGGTGATAGCGCTCCCCGTCGAACGACATCGCGGCGATGAAGCCCGCCCGGCGGAGTTCCTCGTCGGCGGCGCGCTCCCGGGAGGAGCGGTGCTGCCCGGGACGGGGCGGTACGCCGAGCTGGTCCAGGCGCGCGTCGACGGCGGCGAGCAGGCTTGAGACGTTGCCGCCGTGCCGGGCATCAGGACCGTCGGGCTCGGAGTCGTAGATCACCTCGTACACCGCAGGCTCGGCGGCCCGGTGACGGGTCGCTATCCAGCTCTCGGGAGACTCGGGATACTCGGCCGGCGGTTCCTGCGGTGGCGAGATGATCACCGAACTGCCGTCGGGGAGAGCGGCGTGGACGATGTAGGTGCTGAGGCCGTACTCGACGGTGACCTCCAGACCGCGCCTGCGGAGGGGACCGGTGAGGTAGCCGTACCCGTGATCTCGTTTCGGGCCCTCGGAGACAGCAGGCGAGGAGGAACTGGTCCACACGGTGATCTGCGGCCCCTCCTGCTGGATGGTGATCAGGGGATTGTCCTGGTGCATGGGTCTTCTCCGCGGTGAGGCGCCCCAGCGGCCGACGGCGCACCGCTGTGGGTACGGACCGAATCGCGTCGGGCGGGCGATGGTCCACAAGAATCTGGTGATCGGGCGGTTTGGTCCGGCCGGGGCCGGGTGCTACGGGCGTCAGCGGGAGCGGCCCGGAACCGGTGCGTTGGGTACCGGCGGCGACGGGGGAGAAACGGGTGGGGTCCCGCGTCGGCCGGAGGCAGATCGGGCGAGAGCCACGCGCGCCCGCTCGGTGTGCGCGGACTGCTCGGCGTCCGCGCGCCCGGCCAGGTAGTCGGCGGCCCGGACGAGGGCCGGGCCGCGGATGGCCAGCTCGTCGGCGTAGCTCCAGCCGTCGGCGTTCCGCTCTTCCTGCGCCTGGCTTTCGTAGAGCTTCCGGGAGCCGGGGAGCGAGGCGTCCATGAGCGCCATGATCTGGTCCCACTCGCGCTGGAGCTGCCCGGCTCGTTCCAGGGTGGTGTCGATCCCGCGCAGCTCGCGGAGGTCTTCGCTGACCGGCCCCTCGACGTAGTCGGCATCACGTGCGGCGGCGCGGACGCCGGCCAGGACCTCGGGACCGTGGGCGAGGAAGACCTCGACGTGCCGCCACGCCTCGGCGTCGCGCTTCACCTTGCCGTCCTCGTACCTCTGCTCGTCGACGGGCCAGCCGTCGCCGTCGCAGAGGGAGTCCGAGACCGCGTCCCAGGCGTCGGAGGCCTGCCTGATCCCGGCGACGGCGGAGGCCAGCGCTGGGATGTGCCGCTGCCACGCCAGGCGATCAGCGGTTGTCGGTGACTCCTTCTCGGCCCACGCGGGGGAGCTGGGGGAAACAGGCATGATCGATCCTCCGGGTAGGTTCTAGGCCGCCATGCGGGCGTCGGTGTCGAACAGTTCGCGTTCGGCCGGGTGGAGGATGTGCTGCGTGATGAAGGACCGGCCCGCGACCTTCCACAGGCCCCGACCCTTGGTCAGGGCGGACACCGCCTGGGTCTCGACCCCGGTCAGGCCGAGCAGCGACGCGGCGGCGGCGAGCTGGTCGGGCTCCTGCCGATAGATGATGCGGGTCGAGCAGTCGGCCAGGAGGCCCTCGGCCAGGACCCGACCGCGCGAGCCGGCGTCGCCCGCCGAGAGCAGGTCGCTGAGACGGTGGATGACCATCAGGTTCGCGATGCCGAGGCCGCGGGAGAGCTTCCACTGGGACTGCATCCGCTCCAGCAGGCCGACGTGGCGCATCACCCGCCACGCCTCGTCGTAGATCACCCAGCGCCGACCGCCGTCGGGGTCGGCGAGAGCGGACTCCATCCACGCGCTCGCGCAGGTCATGGCCAGCACCAGCGCGGTGTCGTCACCGGTGCCTCCGAGGCGGGAGAGATCGATCGACAGCATCGGCACGGTCGGATCGAAGGCCACCGTTGAAGGGGCGTCGAACATGCCGCTCAGGTCACCGTGCACGAGGCGGCGCAGGGCGTGCGCGAGGTCCTGGGCGGCCGTCCCCAGGTACCCGGTCTGGTGTCCGAGGGCTTGGTCGAGGCGTTCGGGGGAGCCGAGGGCGTACGCGATCTCGCCGAGCAGCGGCACCGTGCCGCAGGCGGCGGCCTCGGCGACGACCAGGTCGAGGGCGAGATCCAGGGCGGTGTGCTCCATCGGCAGCAGATCACGCTTCAGCACGGTGCGCGCCAGGCCGGCCAGGAGCAGCAGGCGTCGCTTTCGGACCTCGCTCGCCCAGTCGTCCTCGTTGACGGAGGCGGGCCGGGCCGGTGCGTCCAGCGGATTCAGTCGTCCCGGGAGGCCGGGGCCGAGCGCGATGCTGTAGCCGCCGAGGGCCTGCGCGACGCCGGTCCACTCGCCCTTCGGGTCGCAGGGGATGTAGATCCGGTAGCCGTGGGCGATCGACCGGGTGGCGATGGACTTCGCGAGCGCGGACTTGCCCATGCCGATGATCCCGGCGAGGACGGCGTTGGGGTTGGTGAAGCCCTCGATCCGGCCGCTGCTGTACAGGGAGAACGGGTCGTAGCAGAAGGCGGCTTCGGCGTGGACGTCGCGGCCGATGAAGATGCCCTCCGCCCCCAGGCCGCCCTCGGCGACGAAGGGGTACGCGCCGGAGGCGGTGGCGGTGGTCATCCGGTGGGCGGGCAGGTGGAGCTTGCCGCCTCGGGCCGAGGACGGACCGGGTCGTCCGGACAGCGGGTAGATCGGCCGCAGCTCTAGGTCGAGGGTCTCCTGAGCGCGGTGCCTCGGGGGCACTTCGGCGCGGCGGGCCTGGCGGTGGGCGTCGGCGAAACCGGCTCGGGCGGCCTTCCGTTGGGTGCGAGATGCCTTGTGGGGCACGAACAGGTGGGAGGCGCTGGCGCGGGTACGGGGCATGAACGTTTCTCCAGCCAGGTGGCGGGTCAGCGGCGGACGAGGCCGGTGAACGGGGCGTGCAGGTCGGCCGGGGTCGTACGGCGGCGGACCAGGTGCGCGGTGCGCTGGTGGCGCTGGCAGATGGTCAGCTCCGGCGCGCCTTCGGGAAGGCCGGCCGGGCACGCCTTGTGGTCGAGCACCTCGCCGGAGTCCGGACGGGGAGCTGCGTGGTAGGCGGCGTGGAGATGGTCGGCGGCCTGCCAGATTCGGGTACGGGCAGCACGGAGGTGGTCGCCCTCTGCCGGCAGGAGCTGTCCGACGCGTCCGGCGTGGGCGTCGAGCAGCTCGTACAGCGAGACGAGATGGGAGTGCAGGGCGTCCAGCTCGGTGCGAGTGGTGACGAGCGGGGCGCCGGGGACGTTGAGCGCGCGGTGGAAGTCGAGCGCGGCGGTGGCGAAGGGCACGAAGTCCTGCGCGGTGGGACTGGGAGTGCGGGACACGGAAGTGCTCTTTCAGCTGGGGAGCGCCGGGATCACACGGCGAGGGCGAGCGGCAGGGCGGCGGCGGTGAATGCTTCGGCCTGCTGCCAGGTCAGCGGCCGAAGGTCGAGCTGGGCGCCGACGGCAGCGGTCTCCACGACCGCGCACGCGGTGCGCAGCTCCTCCTCGGAGTCGGCCGACACAGTCAGCAGCCCGGTCAGCGCGACGTCCGCGTGTCCGGCGATGAGCTGACGCTCGCGGGACTTGATGTCCTGGTACTCGATCGAGTCCGCCTCGGAGTCGACCTGCCCGCGCCGGGCCCGCTCGGCGGCATCGGCGATGATCGACGCCTTCTTGCGCTGGACGTCGCGCAGGGCGGCGTCCAGTCCCTTCGGCTCGTACGACAGCGACAGCGTGCGCCGGACCCCGCCGGTGAACAGGAGCTGGTGCAGGAAGCCCGCGCTGGTTTCGGTCCGGGGCCAGTCCTCCACCCAGTAGGTGGCGTGGACGGCCGAGTCGGTCGCGATGTGGTCCGCCTTCTCCACCACCACCACGGGGCCGGCAGCAGCGGCCTCGGCCTCGGGACGACCGGTAGCGGACCAACGGTCCAGCATCGCGAGGGCCTTGGGGTCGTACGCCGTACGTACGACGGCCGCGATCTCGCGGGCGGTGAGCCAGCCGGTGGGGCTGAGCCCGGCGGTCCGCGCGGCCTGCTCGAAGGTCGAGGTCAGCTGTGCCAGGACGCTGAAGGCCCCGGTCAGTCCGCCGCCGGCCTGGTTGATCAGCCGACGTGCCGCCTTGGTGTCCAGTGACAGCGCGACGTACGCCTCGTGCGGGGCCGCGGCCGGACCCGCATTCTGGATCAGCTCGTTGTAGATCGCGCCGGCCACCGGGGTGTCGGGACGGCCGTGCTCTTCCCAGTAGCGGCGCAGGCTGTCGCCGGAGTCCGGGACGGTGCGCTCGATCACCTGGACGCGGGCGATCTGCCCGGTCCGGGCGAGCGCGGCCAGAGCTCGTCCCCAGCCGCTGACGTTGGCGTGCTGGGTGCCCGGGTCGAGCAGGGCGTAGGCGCGGGAGGAGACCTTGACCACGGCGGTCAGCGTGCCGTTGTGCGGATTGTGGACCGCGCCGTACCGGCCATCGGGAGCGGTGGCCACGCGCAGGCTGGCGGCGGTGCCCGGCAGGTGGAGCAGACCCTCACGGGTCGGCCGGCGCGAGGGACGGGTGAGCCAGACGAGCTGGCCGCGCATCCGGCGCAGGGCGTACCGGACGACGATCGGAGCCCAGTCAGCCAAAGCGCGGCCCCGGTGGCGGACGAAGACGAACAGGGCGATGACAGCCCACAGAGGGATGAGCGCGAGCGCGCCGACCACGCCGCGGGCGAGGATCACGGCGAGCAGGAGAAGGCCGGTGAGGCCGGCGACGAGCAGCTGCGGGGCGGTCAGGCCGAGCAGGACGCCGCGCCTGCTGCGGTGGGGGAACTTCACGGTGGCCGAGGGGACTTCGGCCTGGTGCTTGCCGGACATGAGGATTCCAGACGATGGGAGCGAATGAAGGACGGGGCGCGCGGCGCTCTTCTGGAGGGCATGACAAAACTTCCTTGGTGGTCGGGCCAGGAGGGGGCGGGCTGTGGAGGGGCAGCCCGCCCCCGGCGGTGTCGGGTCAGGAACCCGCGGGCGGCTGGGTGGGGTACACCCAGTTCGTCGGCGTCGGGGAACCGGCGGCCGACGGCCCCGCAGACGGCGGCGCGACGGGGGCAGCCGTCCCCGGGAACGCGGGGCCGACGGACGGCAGGGAGGTCATGCTGCCGCCCGGAGCCGATGGGCCGGCCAGAACACCGGAGGGGACGGCCGGGCCTTGGACCTCGTCGGCGAAACTGGCTGCTTCGTTCCCGCCGGGCCGGGTGATGAGCGGAGGGATGCCGGGGCGCTGGATCAGGGCCCGGCCCTTGTCGCCGGTGGCGTTCGGGTCCTCGCCGTACCGGAAGCGGGTCTGCGGCTTGGGCGGGCCGGCGTCGATGCCTTCCTTGCTGAGGTTGCCGCCTGCGGGGTTGATACCGGAGGCGACACCGTCGGCACCCGCGCCGGGAACCTGGCTCGGCCCCTGGGGAGCAGGGGTTCCAGTCCCGACCCGCATCGCCAGGCTGGCGGCGGTCTTCGCCGCTCCGGCGGCGATGGCCATGCCGGCGACGCCGGTGCGGTGCAGGTCGTCGTGGCCGCCGCCGTCGCTCGCCCAGTGGACGAACTTGTACGTGGCGTAGGGACAGAGCAGCACCAGGACCATCACGACGATGCCGGCCATCGCGTCGGACAGGGCCGACAGCCCGTCGCCGGCGTCGCTCTTGCCCATGGCGGAGACGCCGATCAGGAAGACGATGGTCATCAGGAGTTTCGAGACGACCAGGGTGGCGGTGGCCTCGATCCAGCCGCGCCGCCAGCGCTTGGCGACCTCCCAGCCACCGCCGGCGCCGGCGAAGACGGCGAGGGAGACCATGATCAGGACGCCGACCTTCCGGGCGACCATGACGCCCCAGTAGAGGAAGGAGCCGATCGCGCAGCCCAGGGCCACCAAGGCGGGAACGCCCCAGCCCAGGCCGTACATCGCCCCCAGTAGGTTGATCTTCACCACGCGGCGGATCGCGTCGTCGATCGAAATGTTGGCCGCTTGGAACAGGCCGGCGGACAGGGCGTCGACCACGGTGATGGCGACGGTGGTGAAGGCGATCGCGCAGAAGCTGAACAGAATGCCGGTCATGGTCCCGATCGCGGCCTGGGCCAGCGCGCGCTCGTCCCGTCGCCAGGCGGCGAACATGAGCTGGATGCAGAACGTGCCGACGGTCAGCGCGAGCCCGATGGGCAAAAGCAGCTCGTAGTTGTCCCGGAACCATCCGGCGTTGAGGTCGATGGCAGTCGTCTGGTTGACAGCCTTGGCGGCGAGATCGGCCGCGCTGGCCGCCAGTTCACCTGCCGACTTCGCGATCCATGCCCCGATGCCGTCGGTGACGGCTCCGGCCGGGTTCGTGGCGAAGTCGACCGCGCCGCATACCTTGTCCATCAGCGGGAAGTCGCAGACTCCCATGGTGGTACCTCCTTTCTCGGATGGGGGTCAGGGCGCGACGGACGGCATGACGCCGACCAGGGCGCAGGGGCGGTCGGGACGGCACTGGACCGCGAGGGTGGTGGAACGGCTCTCCGCACCGCCGGCGGGCGAGCCCTTCCAGGCGATCGACTGTTTGCCGGAGACCGTGACGGCGTAGATGTACGCCTGGGTGATCGCGCCGGGGTCTTCCTGCAGGGCCCGGGTGAACGCGTTCGGGAAGTGCCCCTCGTGCACCTTGGCGGTGGTGAACTGGCCGTTGGCGGCCATCTCCCTCCACACGACGGCGGAGGGGATGGCCTTGTCGACCGAGGCCGGGTCGGCGTACTTGGCTTCCGTCGTCAGCCACCCGCGCAGAGCCTTTCGCAGCTCGGGCTGCGAGTACGCGCGGGTGTCGTAGGACCACAGCGCTGCCGCGGCTGCCTTCCCGAACGTGATCGGGTCGCGGGTCTTCGGCGGGACCGGAAGGGCACGCGGACGGGTGTGCGGCGTGAGCGGCCCGGACGGTGACGTGGGTGAGGAGGAGGCCGTGGGTGAAGTAGGTGGTGGAGCAGGAGTTTCGGCGGGGCTCCTGCCGTCGCGGGTGAGGTATGCGGCCAGGCCGGCGAGGGCGACGAGCACCACCAGGACGACGGTGCCGAGCAGTGCCCGGCGGCGCACGCGAGATGCGCCGCCGGGGTGAGCGGGGTGCTGGGCCATCAGTGGACCTGCGTCCCCAGCGTGCTGAAGAAGGCCACCACGCCGTTCGCCGCGCCGAGCAGAAGGGCCGCGCCGGCGCTCACCAGCACGCCCTTCTTGCCGTTGGCTTCGGCCTGGTGGCCGCCGGAGTGGTGGCCCCAGGCCCACACGCCCGCGCTGACGGCGAGGGCGCCGACCACGGCGATGAGGCCGAAGAGGTTGATGGAGCCCATCACCTGCTTGAGGACGGACAGGCCTGGCAGCCCGCCCTCGTTCGGCTTGATCCCGGGGTCGTAGGCGAGCTGTATGACCTGGTCGGCGAGATACATGGGGAACTCCAGTTCGATTACGTGCACGCCAAAGCCCGCGAGGGTGAAGTGGCAGTGCGAGAAAAGGGGAGAGGGGCAGAAGAGCCGGTCAGATCACTCGGCGGGCTGCGAGAATCCGCAGCTTCCAGCGCGCGAGGGTCGTGATGCGGACCACGTCACCGGTGCGCGGGGCGTGCACGATCAGGCCCTGCCCGATGAACATGCCGACGTGCTCGGGTACGGCGGGCGTGCCCTCGGTGAAGAGCAGGTCACCCGGCCGGAGGGCGCCGACCGACACCGCCTTGCCCTCCTTGACCTGCGTGTACGTCGTCCGCGTCAGGGCGACCCCGGCGGCCTTGTACGCCTGCTGCATCAGGGAGGAGCAGTCGCACCGGCCCATGGCGTCCTTGCCGTGGGAGTTCGTGCAGGTCCCGCCCCACTGGTACGGCGTGCCGAGCTGCCCGAGCGCCCACCGGATCGCCGTCTGAACTTCTCGCGGAGCGTTGGCGGGGATCTTGTAGTCGGCAGGCAGCGCGCCGGGCGGGATGGTGCCGAAGTCGGTCCCGTCCCCTTCGGCACTGCAACCGCCTGCGGTACCGGGCGCAGGACTGCCGGTGCCGGCCGGGTCGGACGGCGAGGGACGCGGCGACCCGTCGCCGGCCTTCGGCGGCAGGGGCTCGATGGCCTTCTGCAGGGCGGTGGCCAGCGGTTCCCACTTGGCGTACGCCTCCGGGAAGCCCGATCGCTGCACCGCCTGGGCGGCCTGGGTGATGGACAGGGACTGCCAGCCCGAGACCTTCTGCAGCCCCTCGTAGAACTTGGTCGAGGCGTGCACCGGGTCGAGGATCTGGTTCGCCGTGCCCCAGCCCTGCGACGGCCGCTGCTGGAAGAGACCCAAGCTGTCGCGGTCGCCCCAGGTCAGGTTCCGCAGGCCGCTCTCCTGCAGGGCCGTCGCCAGGGCCACGACCTGCCCTCGGGCCGGGATGTTCATTGCGACGCCGGTGGCCTGGATCGTCTTGGCGTTGGGCACCTGCTCGGCCGGGTCGTCGAGACCCGGCACGGAGATCGAGCCCTTGCCGCCGCCGTTCAGGATGGCCCTCACCTGACTGGCGACGGCAGCGGTATCCACACCCTGCGCACCTTCGGTCGAGCAGGAGGCCGAGGCGGTCCCGGCTCCGATGGCAAGGACCGGAACGGCCAGCAGCAGCGGGCCGGTTGCGCAGAGACCGAGGACGGCTCCGGTGGTCTTCTTCATCGCTGCCGTCGATCACCTAGGCGGCGGTACCGGCCGGGTGACGGCGGCGGGTCGGGGCGCGGAGGTATCAGGACATGCTGCATCGCAGCGGCTCCTCGGTGTTCGTAGGAGGCGCGGCGCCGACTTCTCGTGCAAAGCCGTCGGCACCGCGCCGATGTGCATCCGCCTCTCGGGCGGGCCCGGGTCAGGGGAGTCGGTAGCTCCCGGACACCGGTCTCAGGTCACGCGCGGCAGCCAGCCGCGCTCGTAATCTCAGGAAGAACACCCAGGGCTCCTGACGGCAGGGGAAACGAGGGAACGGTGCTTCCCGTGCGCTGCTCGATTGGACCGGGCAACACGGATACGCACAGGTCAACGGGGTGGAGCAGGGCTCAGGTCCGGCGACACGGCGAGACAGTAGACCGCGGATCCGGCCGCACCAAACGGTCCCCGAGACCGACCTCGAGCCACCGCCGCCTCGTTAGGTCCGGCCGGAAACCACGGCTAACCTCCGGCTCAACCCCGCCAGAGACGAGCGCCGTTGCGCGTTGTCCGGCACGGGCCCAAGACCCTCCGCGCCCCCGAAGAGAGGCCCTCCCCATGAGCTACACGCTGCACCGAGGCGACGCCCTGACCGTGCTGAAGTCGCTTCCGGACGAGAGCGTCAACGCCGTGATCACCGACCCCCCGTACAACTCCGGCGGACGCACGAGCTCGGAGCGCACCGGACGGACCGCGCGGGCCAAGTACGTCACCAGCAACTCGGCGCACGACCTCGCCGACTTCCCCGGCGAGAACCGCGATCAGCGCTCCTATCGTTCCTGGCTGACCGAGCTGCTCACCGAGGCGTACCGGGCCTCCACCGAGCACGCGGTGGCCATGGTCTTCACCGACTGGCGCCAGGAACCGACGACGTCAGACGCCCTGCAGATGGCAGGCTGGACCTGGAGCGGCACCATCCCGTGGATTAAGCCCGCCAGCCGGCCTCGCAAGGGCGGGCCGAAGCAGGACTCCGAGTTCATCGTCTGGGGCGTCAAGGGATCCCTCGACAACACCCGCGACCTCTACCTGCCCGGCCACTACATCGCTTCCCAGCCCCGCAAGGATCGGGTCCACATCACCCAGAAGCCCGTCGAGATCATGCAGCAGCTCGTACAGGTTTGCCCCAAGGGTGGCACCATCCTCGACCCGTTCACCGGCAGCGGCTCCACGGGCGTCGCGGCCCTTCGCGAGGGACGTCGCTTCGTGGGCATTGAGCTGTCCCCGCACTACGCCGACGTGGCCGAGCAGCGGCTCCGCGCCGAGCTGACCAAGGGCGACTTCGACCTGGCCGGACCGGAGGCGTGATCATGAGAGCGGAGAGAGCCCGGACTGGCGGGCCGCAGACGCCGAAGGGCGGCTGGAACATCGAATGACCGATGCGCCAGCCGCCCTTCTCGTTGCGTCACGCCGCCTCGAACGCCCGCCGGATCAACGGCGCCGCCTTCTCTAGATCAACCGCCGAGACGAGACGTACCTCCAGGTCTCCGGTCCCCAGATGCCCGATACCGCGCATGTCCCGGGTGAAGCCCTCCTCCAGCGCTACCGCGTCCGGGTCGAGTCTGAGATAGACCAGGATCGCCCCGTGCTTCGGACGGAAGATCACCGACGCGACGTTCACCAGCCGCCGGTAGGCGATGTAGTGCCGCAGCGGCGCCACCTCGACTTCGCCCCACGCCGTGAGCGCCTCGTCCAGCTCCGCGTACAGGTCCCGCAAGGACTCCGGCACGAGGCTGGCCCCTGTCGGCGCAGGAGTCGCGGGTGCCGCCGGCGCGCTGCCGACCACCGCGTTCCGCTCCCGGCTCCGCCGAGACGAAGCGGCGCTCGCTGAGCCGGGCGAGGAGTCGACGAGCAGCAGGCTCAGCAGACCGTCCTCGAAGACCCGGTAGCGCACCAGGTCGATCCGCTCGGGCAGCCACTGCACGGCCACCCGGTCGTGGTGGGAGAAGCCGGCCGCGATGCAGACCATCCGCGGACGACGCCAGTCGATCGATTCGACCGCCTCCGCGCCCAGCACCTTCCGGACGAGCGCCTCGAACTCGTGCCGCGCCGAACGCAGCCACGTCAGGTACGAGACGGCCTGCGACAGCACCCCGCTGTCGGAGCCCCGCTTGAACTCGATCACCACCGGGCTGCCATTCTCATCCAGCCCCAGCGTGTCGATCCGCCCCCGATGCCACGGACCAGTCGCGTACTCCGACGCCACGAA
This sequence comes from Streptomyces sp. NPDC006197, assembly GCF_040613865.1. Lineage (NCBI taxonomy): Bacteria > Bacillati > Actinomycetota > Actinomycetes > Kitasatosporales > Streptomycetaceae > Streptomyces > Streptomyces sp. NPDC006197. Next base: position 32,712 of record NZ_JBEXSZ010000046.1, read on the forward strand.
CCGGATACCGAGCATCTGCTCCAGCCCGGCCTCGACCCGCCGCTGCAGCTCCACCTCCAGCGCCACCGTCGAACCGGACAGCTCGACATCCCGCCCGTCCGCGTCCTGCCGGAACAGCATCAGCTCGGCCACACCAGCACCCTCCCCATGATCTCTACAGGAAGACCAATCGACGCTGGGCTTGGGGTATTCCAGATTCGGGTCATCTCCTCAGCTGCCTACCAGGCACAGCGATCCGCCTCGCGGGCAACCGGGGCGGGCATATGATCCGTGGGTAATCCGCTTACGGGTGGGGCACTTGAGGCGGTTGTCTTCGCCTGCGCCCGCTCGGGCGCAGGCCCCTTCGGCAGGGGGGCCATGTACCTAGCGCGACTGCGTGCCGAGAACTTCAGGATCTTTGGCGCTACGGCACAAGAGGGTGACGGTCCGGGCGAGTCGCTAGACGTCTCGTTCAGTCCAGGGACGAATGTCCTGGTGGGCGAGAACGACAGCGGGAAGACTGCGATCGTCGACGCTATTCGCCTGTGCTTGCAGACTGCGGCGGCGGACTTCTACCGAATATCTAGAGACGACTTCCACGTCAGTGACAGTGGTAGGGCGGAGACCTTCTCGATCTCCTGTCGGTTCGAGGACCTGTCTACGGAGGAGCAGGCCGCCTTCCTGGAGATGCTCACGAACGACGGTCGTGGCAACGCTGTCCTGGACATCACCTTCAAGGCACAGCTCATGGACCCGCTCCGGAATCGCGTGTCCTGGAGCACGCGCACCGGCGAGAGCGGGAAGGGGCCCGCTCTCGACGGGGCGGCGCGCGAGTTCCTCAAAGCCACCTACCTCCGCCCGCTACGAGACGCCGAAGCCGAACTCCGCTCAGGGCGAGGGTCCCGACTGTCGCAGATCCTTGCCAGCTATCCAGCGATGATGGACCAGGGCAAGGATGACTTCGACGCGAACGACGACTCGGCTTCCACGCTCGTAGGAATCCTCAGCCGTGCCGAACACCACATCGGGAAGAACGCAGCCGTTACCGCAGCCCGAGATGACATCAACACGGCGTACCTGCAGAAGTTCGCTATCGGCGGGGACGTCCTTCGCGGGAAGATCGGAGTCGCGGGCGACGCGTCGCTGGCCCGAGCCCTGGAGAGACTGGAGCTGACCTTGTTCTCGGCGTCCGACGAATGGACCCGTCGAGGACTGGGCTACAACAACGCGCTGTTCATGGCCGCAGAGCTCTTGCTGCTCGGGAAGGGTGACATCGCGCCGCTGCTGCTCATCGAGGAGCCGGAGGCGCACCTTCATCCACAGCTTCAGGCCCGGATCATGGACCTGCTGCGTGAGCGGTCGGAAGAGGCCGCAGAAGCCGAGACGGCCCCCGTCCAGGTCATCCTGACCACGCATAGTCCCAACCTGGCTTCGTCCATGCCGGTCGGGTCCCTCACGATGGTGGCCCGCGGGCGTACGTTCAGCCTGGCACCTGAGCACACCAAGCTCGACGACGGCGACTACGCTTTTCTCTCCCGCTTCCTGGACGTGACCAAGGCCAACTTGTTCTTCGCCCGCGGCGTTGCGGTCGTGGAGGGCGATGCCGAGGCGATCTTTCTTCCCGCTCTTGCCAAGGCCATGGGCCGATCGTTCAACGAACGCGGCATCAGCGTTGTGAACGTCGGGCACGTCGGACTGTTCCGGTACAGCAGAATCTTCCAGCGCGACGGCGAGCAAATTCCCATCCCTGTGGCCTGCATCAGGGACCGGGACCTCGTACCGAAGGACACCCCGGCCAAGATGAGGGGCGAGCTGCGCTGCTCGGCGGAGATGACGCCGGCTGAGATCGCCGAGCACGTCGCCGGCCTCAAGAGCGAGGACAGCGGACCGGTAGAGACCTTCGTCTCAGACTCCTGGACCCTCGAGTACGACCTTGCGGCGGCCTCCTGGCCCATGGCCACCCTGATGCACCAGGCGGTCCGTGCCGCTCGTTCCTCTGAGAGCTCGTGGCCGGGCGCAGAGAAGCTCAAGAAACTGGCTGACGCTGCGCGGGAGGAGGTGGAGACGTGGAAGGCGGACGACATCCCACTGGCGATTGTCGCTCTGCGCATCTATGAGCCCTTGAAGTTGAACAAGGCCAGCAAGTCAATTGCAGCCCAGCACGCGGCTGACCTCCTTGAGGTCACGAACCTTACGGAAGACGACCTGCCTCCCTACCTGATTGCTGCATTCGGCCACCTATGCGGCGAGGAGGAGCGGTGAAGCCTCCGTACCTGCCCGATGCCCTTGCGAAGGACAAGGTCGAGAGCCTTGCCCAGATCCTCGGCCTCGACTTGCCCCATGCCGAGCAGTGGGACTTCGTACAGAGCGAGCTCTCCCAGGACCTCCAAGCGGCCCCCGGTTCCGGCAAGACCACGCTGATCGGACTCAAGCTGGCCCTGCTCGCCGGCGCATGGACCTCGCGGACCCAAGGAATCTGCGTCCTCTCGCACACGAACACCGCGAAGAACGAGATCATCAACCGCCTCACAGCGGTTCCCGACGGACGACGGTTCCTCCAGTACCCGCACTTCATTGGGACGATTCAGTCCTTCGCCAACACCTTCCTCGCCCTGCCGGCCATCCGCGCCTTGGGCTACGAAGTGCAGGCTGTGGACGATGACGTCTACGAAGCAGCGGCCCTGCGTCTGCTGGAGCGTCGCGAGTTCAGCACTCTCCGGAGCTTCCTGAGTCGTCGCCGCGACGGGCTCGACTCCGCTGCCCAGTCCGTCTTCGTCTGTGAGGCCGGAAAGCTGAAGGTGGTCGGCCCCCGCGGCAGCACCCCGGCCGATCCTGACACGACAGCCAGTGGCCGGCAGTACGACCGTCTGAAGAGACAGCTGGCCAAGGAAGGAGTGTTCCGCTATGACGACATGTACGCGATCGCGGAGTGGTACCTGATACGGAACCCCGCCATCGCGATGGCGGTATCGCAGCGCTTCCCATTCGTGCTGCTCGATGAGATGCAGGACACCAGCGATGTGCAGCAGCACCTGCTGGACCTCGTCTTCTCCTCCGGTGCAGTCGTCCAGCGCGTGGGGGACGTGAATCAGGGGATCTACACGGACGGGACGCCGGCTTCGCCGAGGGCGTCAGCATTTCCGGCCCCGTTGGCCGCCGAACTACCCGTCAGCCAGAGATTCGGACCCAAGATCGCGGACATGGCGAGCGCTCTCACCATCCGACGCCGGCAACGGATCAGCGGTGCCGGCCCGGACACACAGATCGGCCTGCTCCTCTTTGACGACCATTCCGTCCGTGAGGTCGTGCCGGCGTTCGAACGTATGGCACATGCTCTCGTTCCGCCTGAAGTGCTGGTCCGAAACCCGCCCCGAGTACTCGGAGCACGACTGGCCAAGGGAACATCACCCGCGTATCCGCAGTCGCTCATCTGTTATCTCCCTGACCATGCTCCAGCAGGACGTGTCTCTGCGCAGAGGGACCTGATCAGTACCGTTCGCGTTGCAAGGGCACGATGGGCAGCCGGCGGTGGTGACCACGAAGCCGTAGCCGAGCTGTGGGAAGGCGTTCGCACGACCATGAGGCCAGCCCTCACCGTGCCCCTCCCATCTCTGAGCCGCCTGGAACGCTCCATGACCACGGCAGGCGGCCAGCTGCGGATGGTCCTGCGCGAGCTGCTCATGGGCTCCGGCGACGCTGACGAAACGGCCTGGAAGTCTGCGACGGCACGACTCCTCGAACTCGTTCCCGACCTCGCACAAGTGCCGCTGCGAGACGCTGCCGCACTTGCGGAGAGCCTGAGGTTTGTCTCACGGCCGGAGAGCACTGTCATTGACGTCGTAACCGACCGCAACGATCAGGACCCGCCACTACAAGTACCCTCCGTTGCCGGGTCCATCCAGGGAGCCAAGGGGGAGACCCACGCAGCAACACTGCTCCTTGAATGCCTGGACAGGAGAGGCAGCAAGCACGACATCCAGGAGACGCTCAAGCTCCTGGCCGGAGGCGACATCGAGCGCGCCCAGGTGACCGTGCAGCGCGCTGCACAGCTCATCTTCGTCGGGGCCACCCGCCCCACGCACCTGCTGATGCTGGCCACCCATCGGCAGCACGCTGCGCCCTACACGGAGGAACTTGTTGCCCGAGGCTGGAGCATCCACGAGACCAGCGACTAGTGGATCTTCTGCTGCTCCAGCCATTTGAATACCTCGGTCCTCTTGTAAAGGACCTTGGCGTTCTTGCCTCGGCCGAGTTTGTACCCCTTCAAGCCCAGTTTCGATGCTTCCCTGTAGACCCAGCTCGCGGACATGCTGAGCATCGCGGCGACCTCGGAGGTCTCCAAGAGGATGGGCTCGACGGGCTGGCGCCTGCGCGGTCGGTCGTTTTCGGAGGGGTGGGGCTGCGGTTCCATGGGGGAGACGGCTCCTCGAGGCTGCTCTGGGGCTGATCGCAGTGCCGGGTCGCGCTCTGCTCTGGCCGGATTCCGGAGATTCTTGGCGGCCGCCCTGTGCCACTGCCAAGGGGCACCGGGCGGACCATGGCCAGGGTCGTGAGGATCGTCGGCTTCGTCGACCCGGGATTCGCTGCTAGGTTGCCGCGCCGCTTCGAGGGTTCCTGCGGTGGCGGGGCCCTCGCGGATGTAGGGATCGGGAGGCGTGTCGCCGATCCGTCGGGGTGACGGTGATCACGGGGGCTCGTGGGCGAGAGCTGCGTAGGCTTGTGGAGTCGTCGTGGTCGGTCCTGAGGGGCGGGTGAAGCCCCCCGGCATTCCCTGATGGCGCGTCAGGAAAGTCAGCAAGTGGTCAGCATCAGTCCTGAAAAACCTGGGGACAGCTGCCTGAACTTGCGACTCGTTGTAGGGTGTGGAAACAGCCCTTGACCTGCAAAAACGCAGGCAGGGAGCCTATGTCCAGGAGTACCTCGATGATACGAACGATATTCAAGTCCAAGATCCACCGCGCCACCGTGACCCAGGCCGACCTGCACTACGTCGGTTCGGTCACCGTCGACGCGGAGCTCATGGAGGCGGCCGATCTGCTGCCCGGTGAGCTGGTCCACATCGTCGACATCGACAACGGGGCCCGTCTCGAGACCTATGTCATCGAGGGCGAGCGCGGTTCCGGAGTCATCGGGATCAACGGCGCCGCCGCCCACCTCGTGCACCCCGGCGACCTGGTGATCCTCATCAGCTACGCGCAGATGGAGGACGCGGAGGCGCGGGCCTTCGTGCCGCGTGTCGTGCACGTCGACGGCGACAACCGCATCGTGGAGCTGGGAGGCGACGCGTCCGCTCCCGTTCCCGGCAGTGACACGGTGCGCCCCCCGCACGCCGTGCCCGCCTCCGTCTGAGCGGCGGAAGCCTTCGGGACCCTGGTGACCGCCGGTCGCCGGGGTCCTCTTCGTAAGGGGCCCGGCTGACCCGGAGGGCGGGGTCCGGCGGGCGCGGCCGGGGCGGCGGGGCGACCCTGGAGAGGGGGAGACCCCGTGAAGGAGACCCGTCGACCGAGAGGTCCGTGATGACCCACCCCTTCCCCGATCCGCTGCCCCCGTCGCCGATCCCGCCCCCGGTTCCCTCGCCGCCGCCGGTGCCCCCGCCGAACCCGGTGCCGGCCCCGCCGGATCCCGCCCCTCCGCCGGCTCCCCAGCCGGGTGGGCCCGTACCGGACCCCGAACCCCGGCCCGAACCGGGGCCCGCCGGCGGGCGACCGGAGTCGACGCAGAGGTGACAGAAGGGACTTGAGCTTCCGCGCGACCCTTGTCACGGAGCGTGCGCCACCCCTAACTTGGACGGCTGCTGCTGTGTTCAAGGGGGGCCCATGGCCGTACGCGGACGTCACCGCCGCCACCAGCCGAGCCGGATCAACCGTGCCTCGCTCACCGTCACGGCGGGAGGCGCCGGCATGGCGCTGCCGCTGATCGGGGCGGGCGCCGCGCACGCCGCCTCGCTCGACGTCTGGGAGAAGGTCGCGTCCTGCGAGTCCTCCTCCAGCTGGCACATCAACACGGGCAACGGCTACTTCGGCGGCCTCCAGTTCAGCCAGTCCACCTGGGAGCGGTACGGCGGCACGCACTACGCGCCGCGCGCCGACCTCGCCTCCAAGGACCAGCAGATCGCGATCGCCGAACGCGTCCTGAAGGGCCAGGGGCCCGGGGCATGGCCGTCCTGCGGCCCCCGGGCGGGGCTCGCCCGGGGAGGGGAGGCGCCGGACGCCACCACCCGGGGTGCCGGGCCGGCCGGCGGCGGGAACGCGGTCCGCGCCGCGTCCCTGCCGGGGCAGCGCCTCTTACCCGAGCAGGCGGCGCACCGCGCGAGCCCGACCACCGTGCCCACCGTGCGCGAGATGTACACCGTGACGCCCGGCGACTCCCTGTCGGAGATCGCCCGCGACGAGCACGTCAAGGGCGGCTGGCAGCGCCTGTACGAGACCAACCGGTCCGTCGTCGGCGACGACCCCGACCTCATCCGGCCGGGCCAGCGCCTGACCCTGCGCATCACCGCCCCCAGGAAGGCGGAGAAGGCCGCCCCGCCCCCCAGGGCCGCCCGACCGGTCAAAGCCACGCCCCCCAAGACCGCGCCCCCCAAGGCGGCCGCGCCCAAGGCGGCGCTCCCCGAGAAGCCCCTGGCAGGGCCCGACGCCCGCCCCTCCGCGAGGCCGTCCGCCAAGCCGGCCCCGAAGCCCGCGGCCAAGCCGCAGACCAGGCCGAGCCCCAAGCCGCACACCCAGCACACCCCGAAGCCGAGCCATAAACCCAAGCCCGCTTCCCAGCCGGCCGGACACGCCTACTCCGCGCCCGTCTCCGCGGACATCGGCACCCGGTACGGCACCCGCGGTTCCTCCTGGTCCAGCGGCTACCACACCGGGGTCGACTTCCCCGTGCCCACCGGCACCTCGGTCAAGGCCGTGGCCGGCGGCCGGGTCGTCTCCGCCGGGTGGGGCGGCGCGTACGGCTACCAGATCGTCCTGCGGCACGACGACGGCCGCTACAGCCAGTACGCGCACCTCTCCGCCCTCACCGTCCGCGAGGGCCAGCGGGTGCACGCAGGGCAGCGCATCGCGCGCTCAGGATCGACCGGCAACAGCTCGGGACCGCACCTCCACTTCGAGATCCGGACGGGTCCCGGGTACGGCTCCGACATCGACCCCCTGGCGTATCTCAGGGCGCGGGGAGTCTCCGTCTGACGCGGACGGCACCTCCGGCGCCGATGACGGTGACTCCCGTCCGACCGTCATGCGGTCCAGCGTGAGCTGGACGAGGCCGGCCGCCGCGACCGTGCCGCAGACCAGCGCGGCGACGGTGCCCGCCGTGCCGTGGCGGAAGCCCTCGCCGAACAGCGTCAGGCCCACCGCCGCCGCGACCACCGGGTTCACCACCGTGACGGTGGCCAGCGGGGCGGCGAGCCCCGCGCCCCGGTAGGAGGCCTGGGAGAGCAGGAGGCCGGTCACCGCGAACACGGAGAGGACGAGCAGCCCCGTCCACTCGGCGAGCGGGGCCCGGGGCGTCCACTCCTCGGCCACGGCCTTGGTGAGGACCGAGGCGATGCCGAAGGAGACGCCCGCCGCCGCGGCGAGCACGACGCTGCGCAGCACGGACCGGCCCACCAGGTGCGCGGCCGTGAACAGGACGACCACCGCGCCGAAGGTGGCCCCCGCAAGCAGCCACCGCTCCCCGTCGGCCAGGGCCCCGGCCTCCGCGCCGCTGGTGAGGCTCAGCAGCCCGGCGAGGCCCGCCGTGGCCATCAGCGCGCCGCGCCAGGCCCGCCGCCCGGCCCGGCGGCCGACGAACAGGGCCGCCATGGGCAGCGCGAAGACGATCGTCAGGGCCCCCAGCGGCTGGACCAGGCTGAGCGGCCCGTACGCCAGGGCGGCGACGTGCAGGGTCGCGCCGACGCCGTTCAGGAGGACGGACACCCACCAGGCGGGGCTGCGCAGCGGCGCGTAGCGCGGGCCCGCGGCGGAGGACGCGACGCCCTCCTGCACGATCGCCGCGGCCGCGTAGGCGACCGCGGAGGCCAGGGCCAGGACGACGGACAGCATGAGTGGACTCATACCTTCCACGATCTCTCTTCCCGGCCGTCCGCGTCGTCGTACCAGGGGACGTCTTCGCGGGTACCGCCGACGCAGTACACGGCCCCCGCGTACGCCCCGGGGCGTACGCCCGCGCAGGTCGGAAGGGGTGCAAAGCGGCCTTTACGGTCCCCTCGCGAGAGCCTGGGAGGGCTTCGGAGAAGTTACGGTGGGGGCCGACGACAGGACTCCGGGGCGGGGGCGTGCGCATGGGACTCGGCGCGAGCGGTGACAGCGGGTCGCCGGGCGGCTTCTTCGCCCTGCGGACCACCGTCCCCGCGACCGGCGGCGCGCACCGCCCGCTCGCCCGGCTGTACGCGGGGGAGGACGGCCCCCTCACCGCGCGCGTGGACCACGTCACCGCCCGGCTCGGCGTCCCCGAGCGGCGCGTCGGCGCCTCCGTCGCCCACCTCGGGCTCGTCGCCCGGCTCTGGTCCGTCGCCCTCGGCCCCGCCGCGCTCCACGGCCGCTTCCCGGCCCTCGACCCCGCCGAACTGTTCTGGGACGGGGCGCTGACCTCGCCCGACGACCTGTGGTGGGCCGGCTCCACGACCCGCCCCGCGACCGTGGCCGAGCTGCGCGCGGCCGTCCAGGAGGCCCATCTCGTCCCGCTCCACGAGGCACTGCGCCGCGACGGGAACGTCTCGGCGCGCCTGCTGTGGGGCAACGCCGGCTCCGCCCTCGCCGGCGCCCTGCGCGAGCTGACCCGCTGGGCACGCGCCCACGGGCGGCCGGAGGCCGCCGAGCGGGCCGCCGCCCTGGTCTCCGGCCTCCTGGACCACCCGGACCTCGCCGGGACGGTCCGCGGCCCCCGGCTGCGGCGCACCAGCTGCTGCCTCTACTACCGCGCCCCGGGCGGCGGGCTGTGCGGCGACTGTGTCTTCGACCACGCCCCCCGAACGGGTTTGGAGGCGCGGCCCCCCGCTCCGTAAAGTTGGGTCTTTGAAAGCCCGCGAGCGGCGACGTACGAGCGAACGAGGAACCCGAAGGCCATGACGGTGACCGAAGAATTCCAGGACTACGGGCCGGGCATCGACCCCGAGCGCCTGGCCGTCTGCCTGAGCGTCCTCGACGAGCTCGACAAGATCGACGTCGACCACCCGGACGCGATCACCGTCCGGCGCGCCACCGCCGGGATCTACCGGACCGTGAAGCAGCGCCGCCGCCAGGAGCGCCGGGCCGCGAAGACCGCGAACGACAAGGCGGTCACCGAGGCCACGGCCACCGGCTCCGCCCAGCGCATCGACGACGAGACCGAGGGCCTCCTGCCCACCTCGGTCACCGAGGAGGGGCGGATCGCGGGGATACTCCAGCGTCCGCGCTCCTGCTACGTCTGCAAGACGCGGTACGTCGAGGTCGACTACTTCTACCACCAGCTCTGCCAGCCCTGCGCGGCGCTGAACCGGGCCAAGCGCGACGCGAGCGCCGACCTCACCGGCAAGCGCGCGCTGCTCACCGGCGGCCGGGCCAAGATCGGCATGTACATCGCGCTGCGGCTGCTGCGCGACGGCGCCCACACCACCATCACCACCCGCTTCCCCAAGGACGCCATCCGCCGCTTCAAGGCGATGGAGGACTCCGCGGACTGGATGCACCGCCTGGAGGTCGTCGGCATCGACCTGCGCGACCCCGCCCAGGCCGTCGCGCTCGCCGACCGGATGACCGAGGCCGGCACGCTCGACATCCTCATCAACAACGCGACGCAGACCGTGCGCCGGCTGCCCTCCGCCTACGCCGCCCTCGTCGACGGCGAGGCGGCTCCGCTGCCCGCCGGCGAGCTGCCCGCCCACCACGTCATCGGCGCGTTCAACTCGGGCGCGGTCGGCGAGCTCGTCGGCTCGTCCGAGCTCCCCGCCGGCGTGCGGGACCTGGAGGCGCAGCAGGTCGCCGACCTCGCGCTGGTCGCGGGCAACGCCAGCATCGCCCGGCACCTCGACGGCACCGCCATCGACGCGGGCGGCCTCGTGCCGGACGTCGTCGAGTCCAACACCTGGGTGCAGAGCATCGAGCAGATCTCCCCGGTGGAGCTCCTCGAGACCCAGCTGTGCAACTACACGGCGCCGTTCATCCTGATCAGCAAGCTGCGTCCGGTGATGGCCGAGGCGGCGAAGAAGGCGGCCAGCGGCCGCGCCTACGTCGTGAACGTGTCGGCGATGGAGGGCGTCTTCAGCCGCGGCTACAAGGGCGCCGGCCACCCGAACACCAACGCCGCGAAGGCCGCGATGAACATGGTGACGCGGACCAGCGGCCAGGAGATGTTCGAGACCGACGGCATCCTCATGACCTCGGTCGACACCGGCTGGATCACCGACGAGCGCCCCCACTTCGACAAGCTGCGCCTCGCCGAGGCCGGTTTCCACGCCCCGCTCGACCTCGTCGACGGCGCGGCCCGGGTGTACGACCCCGTCGTGCGCGGCGAGGCGGGCGAGGACCTCTACGGCTGCTTCCTGAAGGACTACGCCCCCGCCAACTGGTAGACCGCCTGGACGCAGCCCCTGGCAGGCCCTACGGACGGCGGCCCCAACGCCGCCCCCTACGGACGGCGGCCCGAAGGCCGCCCTCGTACAAGCGGCTCCACGTTCCGGCAAGAGCGCCCCATCGGCCTGATGGGGCGCTTTTCCGTCTTGCTTCACCCGATTGCGTCACACTTTGGAGCCCGGTAGAGCGCGGGGGCGCTCATTTGGTTAGTCTGATGCCCACGGTCGGCCACCGAGGACACACACCGTCTTCACGGCCTTCCTGGGACAGGCCTTCCACCAAGGCCGCGGTCCCGCCACGAACGGCGCCACCGCGACCGACCGGCATTTGTCCCACAGGTACGCGACACAAAGGAGTGCGCGGTGACACCCGAACTGACGAAGCAGGAACCGCGACCGGCCGAATGCAACGACCGGCCGCGCCGGAACGGCGAGCTGGGCAGCCTCGACGTGTGGGCCCACGCGGCCCCGATCCGACTCGCGGGCTACGAGGAGGACCTCGCCGAGCCCCACATCCTGCCCGGCATCGACTGATCCCTCCGCTTCACCCCGGGTGCCCCCCGGCCGTTCCCGGCCGGGGGCACCGGTGCGTTCAGCGGGACGTGCCCGTGGGTTCCCGCAGCCGGGTCGGCGGCAGGTACTCCCGCACCAGCGTCCGGTGCCACCAGGCCCCGGTGGTCCGGAGCTCGCGCCAGGTCGTGTAGCGGTAGCGGTACAGCCGGGCGCGGACGAAGGCCGGCGGGGCGTCCGGGAAGGGGTTGTGGGCGAGCAGCCGCAGGGTGTCCCGGTCGCCGTCGAGCAGCCGCTCGACGAAGGGCCCGAACCACGCGCGCGCGTACCCGGGGGAGAGCGCGGCGAACCACATCAGCCAGTCGAGCCGCAGGTGGTACGGGGCGAACTGCCGGGGCAGCCGGCGGGGATCGCCCGGCTTGCCCTTGAAGCCGTACTCGCGCCACACCGTGCCCGGGCGCGGCTCCGGGGCGTCGGTGCCCTCGACGACGATCTCGTCCCGGACCCGGCCGACGGTGCCGAACGCGCCGTAGCTGTTGACCAGGTGGTACGGGTCGTACGAGCGGTTCATCGCCTGGCGCCGGGAGAGCAGGTTGCGCACCGGGCCGTAGCTCCGGACCAGGACGAAGACGGTCGCCGCGACCACCACGACCACGTACCAGAGCGGCGGATCCGGCTGGGGGTGCTCGCCGGTGAGCGGGGAGGCGTCCACGACCGACAGGGCGAGCACGATCGTGATCCAGTTCAGCCAGGCGAAGTTGCCGGAGAGCACCAGCCACAGCTGGGTGGCCACCATCAGACCGGCCGCCACCGTGGCCACCGGCTGCGGGGTGAAGAGCAGGAACGGCACGAGCAGCTGGACGACGTGGTTGGCCGCGACCTCCACCCGGTGCAGCGGGCGGGGCAGATGGTGGAAGAACCAGCTCAGCGGGCCGGGCATCGGCTGGGTCTCGTGGTGGTGGTAGAGGCAGGTCAGGTTCCGCCAGCAGGGGTCGCCGCGGATCTTGATGAGTCCGGCGCCGAACTCGACGCGGAAGAGCAGCCAGCGCAGCAGGAACAGAACGAGGACCGGCGGGCCCGTGTCGTCGTTGCCGAGGAGGACCGCGAGGAACCCGGTCTCCAGGAGCAGGGACTCCCAGCCGAAGGAGTACCAGGTCTGACCCACGTTCACGATCGACAGGTAGAGCCCCCAGAGCACCAGCCACAGGAGCATCGAGACCGGCAGCGGCACGGCGTCCCCGGCGCCCGCGACGAGCGCGAGGGCGAGGGCGGCGCCGGACCAGGAGACGGCCGCGAAGAGCCGGTCGGAGTAGCGCCAGTGGAAGAGGGAGGGCGTGTGGCGCGGGCGGGTCCGGCGCACGTACTCCGGCACGGGGAGCATGCCGCGCTCCCCGATCAGCGCCCGGAACTGGAGGGCTGCCGACAGGAACGCCACGCAGTACAGCCCGGCGAGGCCCCGCTGGAAGACGATCCGGCTCAGCCAGTGGTCGGGCGCGGTGAACCACTCCATCCCTTCCAGTATCGGCCCGGGCTCATGCCTTGACGAGGCGCCGGAGGGTCCGGCCGAGGAGGCGGGCGTACGCGTGCTGGAGCCGCGGGATCACGGGTCCGGCGAGCCGGGTGTACCAGGTGGCGGGCCTGCTGAAGGCGGTGACCGTGAAGCGGACCGCGCCGTCCGGCTCCAGCTCGACGACGAATGACTCCTCGCCGCACTCCGCGTGCCCGCTCAGGGTGCCGTAGGCGAAGCCGATGCGGTTCTCCTCGTACGCCGTCCAGATCACCGAGCAGGGGACGCCGATGCGGAACGGGCCGGCGCCCAGCGACACCTCCAGGTGGACGCCGGGCTCGGCGCGGTCGGCGTCGGCGCGGACGCGCGCCCCGGAGGCGCGGTGCATCCGCCAGGTGGTGACGGCCGCCCCGGCGGTCTCGAAGGCGGCCCTGCCGTGGCCGACGACCGCGCTGTGCCGCAGGTGGTGGTAGCCGGCGGGGAGCGCCTCGGGGGTGCGGGTGGCGCCGACCTCGCGGTAGGTGAGGCGCGGGGCGGGGCGGGAGAGGTCGTGCGTGAGGCGGGTCATGCCGGAAGCTCCGTTCGGGGGAGAGGGGCCGAAGAGGTGTGGTCCGTTGCCAGGCGGCGCCGGGCGAGGAGGGCGCAGACGGCGAAGCCGAGGGCGTTGCCCAGGCCGTGCGTGGCGGCCGTCCAGGTCAGGGAGAGGTGCGGAAGCCCGGTCGCCTCGCCCAGCGCCCAGCTGAGGGCGAGCAGCATGGTGGCGACGAGGACGAGGGCGGAGACGGCGAGGAGACCGCGGGTGAGCCGGTCGGCGGCGAGTTCGCGGCGCTCCCGCAGGGTCAGCACGGAGACCGCGGCCATGCCGGCCGTCAGGACGACGGCCCCCGCGAGCTCGGCCCAGTCGTCGACGAAGTAGCCGAGCAGGACGAGCAGGGTGCCTGCGGGGACGCTGAGCGCGGCGAAGCGGGCGGCGGGACCGTCGGACGTGCGGCTGACGAGCCCGGCGACCAGGGCGGCGGCGAAGCCGGCGAAGTGGAAGTGCGGGACGGTCAGCGCCAGGATGTCCAGGTCGAAGCCGAACAGCGGGTACGAGGCCCGCTCGGCGACGAGCGCCAGACCGGCGACGGACGGGGCCGTCAGGGCGGAGAGGACGGCGAGCTCGCTCGGCCGGAGCGAGCGGGTCAGCATCAGCCTGGCCGGGGCCTGGAGCGCGAGCGCCAGGGTGGCGAGGGCGTACACCGCGGCGAGCGCGGTGGCGGCCGCGGAGCGGGGCAGCCAGAGGGCCAGGGCGCCGGGGACGGCGAGCAGGGGCCAGGCGCGCCGGAGCGGGGCCAAGGCGGGCGGCCGGGGGCCGTCGAGGAGCGCGAGCCCCGTCGGGACGACCCAGAACATGCCGATCATCACGACCGAACTCACCAGGACCGACAGCACGGTCATACGACGCCACCCCCACTTGAACGTGTTCAACTGGCGAGTCGAGCGTAGGGCTTTTCTTGAACGCGTTCAAGTCGCTGGTCGGCGCGACCCGGTCGGCCGCTCTCCGCTTGCGGGGCCCCGCGCGCTGCGACAGACATGAGGCACTGGCCGGAACCGGGCACCGGGCCCGGGGGAGAGAGAAAGTCGGGAGAACAAGGTGCGCTCATCCCTCCGCCGGACGCGGCGGACCCGCCCCGCGGCCGCGGGCCTCGTCTCGGCGCTGCTGCTCGCGGGCTGCTCCTCCACCTGGGAAGGCGCCGGCGGCGAACCGGCCCCGGCCCCCGCCCAGGACGTCCTCCTCCAGCCGCTCGGCGCCCGTGGGCCCGACCCCTTCACCGCCTCCACCGTCCGGAACACCGCACCGCCCGCCGCCCCCGACCGGCAGCCCGACGACGGCGGCCCGCAGGTCCGCGAGGTCACCGGCTCCACCCCCGGCCTCTACGGCGGCACGCGCGCGATCGGCAGCTGCGACGTCGAACGGCAGGCCGCCCTCCTCACCGCGGACCGCACCAAGGCGCGTGCCTTCGCCGAGGCCGCCGGCATCCCCGAGACCGGCGTCGCCGACTGGCTCCGCGGACTCACCCCGGTCGCCCTGCGCGCCGACACCCGCGTCACCGACCACGGCTACCGCGAGGGCCGCGCCAACGCCTTCCAGGCCGTGCTGCAGACCGGTACGGCGGTCCTCGTCGACCAGTACGGCGCCCCGCGCGTCCGCTGCGCCTGCGGCAACCCGCTCCGCAGCCCCGCCGCCGACACGAGCGGCATCCACCGGGGCGACCCGTGGGACGCCTTCGACCCCGACCGCGTGATCACCGTCCGGCCCACCACCTCCGTCGTCACCAGCCTGGTCATCGTGAACACCACCGACCGCACCTGGATCGAGCGGCGGACCGGCAGCGACGGGGACCAGGACAAGAAGCCCGCCGTGGAACCGGCCTGCGACCCCGACACCTGCGCCCTCGCCGACCCCGGCACGCCCGACCCGAGTGCGCCCGACCCGAGCACCCCCGACGGCCCCACCTCTCCGGACCCGGCCTCCCCGGACCCCGTCCGGCCCGACCCCACCACCCCGCTGCCCGACGCCCCCGACCCGTCCGGCACCGGGGGCACGGGCACCGATCCGACGGCCCCGACGCCGCCGGCCCCCGACCCGTACACGGAGCCCTACCCCGACCCGTACACCGAGCCCTTCCCCGACCCCTTCGGGCCACCCCCCTCCGAGCCGCCCACCGTCCCGGACGGGACGGTGCCGCCCGAGGAGCTCTTCCCGGCCGGTCCGGTGCCCGACCAGCCGGAGACCTTCCAGGGGTGAAGGGGATCTTCCTGGTGCGCACCGGCGGGGCTGCGCCTAGCGTGGCCCCATGAGCGCGGGCAGCGGGGGCGGCGAGGCGATCGCACGGCCGGGCCGTGCGCCGGACGAGTCGGGCCCCGGGGCTCGGATCCTCGCCGACTACGGCTCCGCCTTCCGCATGGGCGGCTTCGACTGGGACCTGCTCAGCGGGACCATGGCCATGGACGACGCCGCCCTCGACGTCTTCGACATGGGCCGCGACGAGTACGACGGCAGACCCGAGACCCTGGGCTCGCGCGTGCTGCCGGACGAGGGCCGCCAGCTCGACACCCTCGTGGCCCAGGCGCTCAAGGACGGCAGCGAGGAGTACGGCGCGTACTTCCGCATCCGCCGCCGGGACGGCAGCCACCAGTGGACCCACACCCAGGGCCTCGTCCACCGCGACGACACCGGTCGCCCCGTCCGCATCGTCGGCATCCTGCGCGACGCCACCCACGAACTCACCGAGTCCGCCGCCCGGCTCGGCCTCGACGAGGGACGCCGGAGGCGCGCCGGCGTCGTCGAGGGCACCACGGCGGCCCTCGCCTACGCCCGGACCGTGCAGGACGTCATCGACCTGCTCAACGACTCCCACGCGCTCGAACACTTCGGCGCGGCCAGTCTCGTCATGGGCCTCCTCGAAGGCGGGCGCATCCACCTCGTCGCCGAAGGGCCCGACGGGGCCTTCGTGCCGGGCACCCGGTTCACCCGGGTGGACGAGCCGTACCCGATGAGCGAGGTCATCAGGACCCTGCGCCCCCGGTTCATCGACTCGGCCCGGGACTTCGCCGACTCCTACCCGGTGCTCTGGCCGCACATCAGCGGGCTCGGCATCACCGCCGCCGCCTATCTGCCGCTCATCGCCCAGGCCCGGCCCATCGGCGCGCTCGGGCTGCTCTACAGCGACAGGACCGGCTTCAGCGAGGACGAGCGGACCCTGCTCGTCGCCCTCGGCAGCAGCATCGCCCAGAGCCTCCAGCGGGCCATGCTCTACGAGCAGGAGCACGACCTCGCCGAAGGGCTCCAGCAGGCGATGCTGCCGCGCCGGATCCCCGAGGTGCCCGGCGCCCAGACGGTGGTCCGCTACCGCTCGGCCCGCCTCGGGCGGGACGTCGGCGGCGACTGGTACGACGTCATCGCGCTGCCCGGCGGCCGGGTCGGCTGCGTCATCGGCGACGTGCAGGGCCACGACACCCACGCGGCGGCCGTCATGGGCCAGCTGCGGATCGTGCTGCGCGCCTACGCCGCCGAGGGCCACCCCCCGGCCACGGTGATGGCCCGCGCCTCGGTCTTCCTCCACGAGCTCGACACCGAACGCTTCGCCACCTGCACCTACGCGGAGGTCGACCTCGCCACCGGGGTCGTCCAGGTGGTGCGCGCCGGCCATGTCGACCCGCTGATCAGGGAGATCGACGGCGGCTGCCGCAGGCTCCCGGTCGACGGCGGGCTGCCGCTCGGGCTCTCCGCGGAGTTCGGCCGCCTCGACTATCCGGTGACCACCCTGGAGCTGGACCCCGGCCGGACGCTGATGCTCTACACCGACGGCCTCGTGGAGAAGCCCGGATCCGACCTCGACGAGGGCCTGCAGTGGCTCTCCTCGCTCGTCCGCCGCGGCCCCGCCGACCTCCAGCAGCTCGCCGACCACCTCTGCGACGTCGTCGCCGAGCGGGGCGGCGAGGACGACGTCGCGATCCTGCTGCTGCGCCGCCACGGCACGTACCACCCGCAGGGCACCGGCCGCTTCCAGCAGCACGTCGCCCAGAACGATCCGGAGGCGCTGAGCTCCGCCCGGCACATGATCCGGGCGGCCGTCCGGGCCTGGGGCGCGGGGGAGCGCGCGGACGAGATCGAACTGGTCGCCGACGAGCTGATGACCAACGCCCTGATGCACACCGACGGCGGAGCGATCGTGACGCTGCGGATCCTGACCGGGCCCCCGCGGCGGCTGCGGGTGGAGGTGGAGGACCGGTCCAGCGCACTGCCCCGGCGCCGCGAGGCGGGGGAGGCGGGGGTGTCCGGACGGGGACTGCTCCTGGTCGACCGGCTCTCGGACGCGTGGGGCGTGGAGTCGCGGGGCGGCGGCAAGTGCGTGTGGTGCGAATTCACCGTGGAGCATTGAACGTGTTAACCGAGCGTGAACTGATCGTACTTGACCGTAACTGACGGTATGCGATTGACTTCGCTCACCGGTCTCACCGCGCAGGAAATCGCAGGACAAGAGGACAACTTGAGCAGCGAGCTACTGGCACCCCTGGACCTGGCCTTCTGGCACCTGGAATCCACCGAGCACCCCCTGCACCTCGGGGCCCTCGCCCACTTCGGCCCCCCGCCCGCCACCGCCGGGCAGGAGCCCCCCGACGTCCTGGAACTGCTCGCCCGGCGGGCCGCCGCCGTCCCCCGGCTCCGGATGCGCGTCCGCGACGTCCTGTTCCCCGTCGGCGGCGCCGCCTGGAGCGCCGACCCCGACTTCGACGTGCGCCGGCACGTCCGCGAGATCGCCCTCCCCGGCGCCGACTTCACCGCCGAGGCCACCCGGCTCGCCGCCGAACTCATGGAACGACCCGTCGCCCGCGGCCTGCCGCCCTGGGAGATGTACCTGCTCAGCGGCGCCCCCGACGGCTCCTTCGCCGTCCTCGTCAAACTCCACCACGCCCTCGCCGACGGCATGCGGGCCGTCGCCATCGGCGCCGGGATCTTCGACGAGATCGCCGCGGGCCGACGCCCGGCCCGCCGCACCCGCCCCGTCCCCCCGCGCTCCTGGCTCCCCGGCCCGGGCCGCCTCCTCGGCATCGCCCGCGACCGCCTCGGCGACCTCGGCCGGGCCGTCGAGGTCGGCGCCTCCGTCGTCGGCTTGTATTCCTCCACAACCGTGGCTCCCAGCTCGCGCACGATCAGGTCGTGCCCGGAGAGCGCGGAGTCGACGAGGTCCGGGT
>NZ_JBEXSZ010000047.1:0-50958 GCF_040613865.1 Streptomyces sp. NPDC006197
GCCCGCGCGATGTCCGCGCGGGCCGCGGAGCAGCCGCCGCGCCCCGGCTAGGACAGGGATCGCCACGCGCTGACCAGGGCCTCCCGGAGCACGCCGATCTCCTCGGTCGTCAGGTCGGCCACCATGCGCTCCTCCAGTGCGCGGGCCGGCTCGGCGTACTCGGCGAGCAGGCGTCGCCCCGGGGCGGCGAGCAGGATGAGGCGTTCGCGGCGGTTGGCCGGGTTGGGCTCGCGGCGGATCAGGCCGCGGCCCTCCAGTGCGCGGACCATGTCGGCCATCGACTGGGCGGTGACGAAGGAGTCGCGGGCGAGCTGTGCGGCGGAGATGCCGTCGTGCCGCTCCAGCACCGTCAGGGCGGTGTACTGCAACGCCGTGATCCCGGCAGGCTTGAGCAGCTCCTCCAGGCGGGCCCGCACCGCCAGCTCCGTCCTCTTGAGCAGGTAGAGCAGTGAGGTGCTCACGTTCGTCCTCCTGTGGTGATCGTCCGCGCGGGGCGGGTCGTGTCGCCGCCGTCGGGGCGGCGGCGCCTCTCACCCTAAAACATTGACAGGAATCCTGTTGATGCACAGACTGGCGTTCATCAGGATTCCTGTCGATCCCGGCTTGCGCCGGCGCTTTCGGCATCCCTCTTTCCCCCTCTACGAGAGGCACCTCTCATGGATCTTCAGGGCAAGGTCGCGGTCGTCACCGGCAGCGGACGCGGTCTCGGACTGGCTTACGCCCAGGCCCTCGCCGTGGCCGGCGCCGCCGTCGTCGTCAACGACGTCGACCAGGCCGTCGTCGACGCCGCCGTCGCCTCCATCACGTCCGAGGGCGGCAGGGCGACCGGTGTCGTCGCGGCGGTGGGCGACGACGCGGCGGCGCAGGAGCTGGTGGACGCGGCGGTACGGGAGTTCGGGCGCCTGGACGTGCTCGTCACCAACGCCGGCATCCTGCGCGACCGCGTGCTGTGGAAGATGACCGACGAGGACTTCGACGACGTGGTCCGCGTCCACCTGCGCGGCACCTTCACCTGCGCCCGCGCCGCCGCCGTCCGCATGCGCGAGCAGGGCGCCGGCGGCCGGCTGATCCTCATCTCCTCCCCGGCCGGCCAGCGCGGCAACTTCGGCCAGACCAACTACGCCGCCGCCAAGGCGGGCATCGTCGCCATGGCCCGCACCTGGGCCATGGAACTGGGCCGCGCCGGCATCACCGTCAACGCCGTCGTCCCGGTCGCCGCCACCGAGATGACCAAGACCATCCCGGCCTTCGCCCCGGCCATCGAGGAGTCCGAGCGCACCGGCGAGCCGCTGCCGGACCGGCTGCGCAAGGACGAGGGCCTCGGCACCGTCGAGGACGTCGCCTCTCTGATCACCTTCCTGGCCTCGGACGACTCCGACGGAGTGACCGGGCAGGCGATCGGCATCGGCGGTGACCGACTGGCCCTGTGGGCGCACCCGAAGGAGAAGGCGGTCGCCTTCGCCGACGGCGGCTGGAGTGCCGACGCCATCGCCGCCGAGTGGGCGGACGGCGTCGGCGCCGAGCCCGAGACCTACGGCATCCCCGCGCCGCAGGCCCCGGGGGCGTGACCATGGGCGACCTCGCGCTCGACCTCGACCGGCTCACCGCCATCGACGTGCACACGCACGCCGAGATCTCCAAGGACGGCCACGGGGCGCTGAGCCCGGAGCTGTTCGGCGCCTCCGAGGAGTACTTCAAGGCCCACGGCCACCGGCAGCCGACCATCGACGAGATGGCCGACCACTACCGCGAGCGCCGCATGGCAGCCGTCGTGTTCACCGTCGACGCCGAACACGCCACCGGCCATCCGCGGATCTCCAACGAGGAGATCGCCGAGAGCTGCGCCGCCCACGCCGACGCGCTCATCCCCTTCGCGAGCATCGACCCGCACAAGGGACGCGCGGGCGCACGGGAGGCCCGGCGCCTGGTCGAGGAACACGGCGTCCGCGGCTTCAAGTTCCACCCCAGCATCCAGGCGTTCTCGCCGAACGACCCGCTCGCCTACCCCCTGTACGAGGCCATCGAGGAGCTCGGCGTGCCCGCGCTCTTCCACACCGGCCAGACCGGCATCGGCGCCGGCGTCCCGGGCGGCGGCGGCATCCGGCTGAAGTACTCCGACCCGATGCTGGTCGACGACGTGGCCGTCAACTTCCCCCAGCTGCGGATCATCCTGGCCCACCCGTCCTTCCCCTGGCAGGACGAGGCCCTGGCCGTCGCCACCCACAAGCCGCACGTCTACATCGACCTGTCCGGCTGGTCCCCGCAGTACTTCCCTCCGCAGCTCGTCCGATACGCCAACACCCTGCTCAAGGACAAGGTGCTCTTCGGCTCCGACTACCCCGTCATCACCCCCGACCGCTGGCTCGCAGACTTCGAGAAGCTCGACGTCAAGCCCGAGGTCCGGCCGAAGATCCTCAAGGAGAACGCCGCCCGCCTGCTCGGTCTGACCACGGACTGAAGGAGACGCCGTGTTGAACCAAGGCATCGGTTCCTGGCCGGCGCGCCGGGCCCGCAAGACCCCCGACCGGGTGGCCGTCGTCCACGAGGACCGCACCCTGACCTACCGCGAGCTGCACGGACGCGTCCTGCGCCTCGCCCACGCGCTGCGCGCGCTGGGCGTGGCGCGGGGGGACCGGATCGCGTACCTCGGACCCAACCACCCGGCGTTCCTGGAGACGCTGTTCGCCGCCGGGACCCTGGGAGCGGTCTTCGTCCCCCTCAACACCCGGCTCGCCGCCCCGGAGCTGGCCTACAACCTGACCGACTCGGGCAGCACCGTCCTCGTCCACGGGCCCGAGCAGGACGGGGCGGCCCGTGCCGCGGCGGCCGAGGCGGGCGCACGGCACCGGATCGCGCTGGCCGGCCCCGACGGAGACGGCGCCCTCGGCTACGAGAAACTGCTCGCCGGCGCCGGGACCGGACCGCTGGACGAGGCCGTGGCGCCCGAGGACCCGTGCATGATCATGTACACCTCCGGGACGACGGGCCGCCCCAAGGGCGCCGTCCTCTCCCACGCCAACATCACCTGGAACAGCGTCAACGTCCTCGTCGACATCGACCTGTCCGGCGACGAGGTGACCCTCGTCGCCGCACCGCTGTTCCACACCGCCGGCCTCAACATGACCTGCCTGCCGACCCTGTTGAAGGGCGGCCGGGTGGTCCTGCTCGGCGCCTTCGACGCCGAGCGAGTCCTGGAACTGATAGAGCGCCTGGGTGTGACGTACATGTTCGGCGTCCCCACCATGTACGACGCCATGGCCGCCCGGCCCCGCTGGGCGACCGCCGACCTGTCCAGCCTCCGCTCCCTCAACTGCGGCGGCGCCCCCGTGCCCGCCCGCACCATCGCCGCGTACCTCGACCGCGGCCTGGCCTTCAGCCAGGGCTACGGCATGACCGAGGCGTCCCCGGGCGTCCTCTTCCTGGACCGGGAGCAGACCTCGGCCAAGGCGGGCTCCGCCGGCGTGCCCCACTTCTTCACCGACACCCGCGTGGTTCTGCCGGACGGCAGCGAGGCCGAACCCGGCGAGCGCGGCGAGATCCTCGTCCACGGCCCCAACGTCATGAACGGCTACTGGGGACGGCCCGAGGACACGGAGGCCGCCTTCGCCGACGGCCACTGGCTGCGCACGGGTGACGTGGCGCGAACCGACGCCGAGGGCTACGCCTACATCGTCGACCGGGTCAAGGACATGTTCGTCTCGGGCGGCGAGAACGTCTACCCGGCGGAGGTGGAGGACGCGCTCCTCTCCCACCCCGCCGTCGCCGAATGCGCGGTCATCGGCGTGCCGGACCCGGTCTGGGGCGAGGTCGGCCGCGCCGTCGTCGTCCTCGAACCCGGCGTCCGCGCCGAGGATGACGACCTCCTCGGCCACCTTCGGGGTCGGCTCGCCAAGTACAAGATCCCCAAATCCCTCGTCGTGACCGAAGCGCTGCCCCGCACGGCCTCCGGAAAGATCATCAAAACCGCCGTACGCGACACCTACGCGACAGGTCCCGCCGAGCGCCCCCACCCGTGACCCACGTCGAGCAGCACGCTCTCAGAGGCCGCGCTGACACGTCGCCTCTGCCACCGAGAGGAACCTCCATGACCACCACCGCCCACGGCCTCGACGGACTCACGTCCCTCAGCGGAGCCGACCTCGGCCACACCGAATGGCTCGAGATCACCCAGGACCGGGTGAACACCTTCGCCGACGCCACCGACGACCACCAGTGGATCCACACCGACCCGGAGAAGGCCAAGGACGGCCCCTTCGGCAGCCCCATCGCCCACGGCTACCTGACCCTCTCCCTCGTCATTCCGCTCTTCGGAGAGCTGCTCAGCATCACCGGCACCAAGATGAGCGTCAACTACGGCCTGGACAAGGTCCGGTTCCCCAGCCCCGTCCCCGTCGGCGCGAAGATCCGCCTCCACGGTGCCGTCGGCACGGTGGAGGCGGTCAAGGGCAACGGTGTCCAGATGCCGCTGACGTTCACCGTCGAGGTCGACGGCAGCGACAAGCCGGCCTGCGTCGCCCAGGCCGTCTACCGCCATTACGCCTGACCCGCCCCGTCCCGTGGGGCGAGACACCGTCACCTGCCGCATCCAGCGCCACACACCAGCAGTTCGTCCGCCCGGTGAGCTGGAGCGGTAGGCGACCACCCCACGTGCGCTTCAGTACTCACTGCTTTGGTGAGGAGTCGTCTTCCAGAGCCGTGTTGTCTCCCCGTACGAAGGCGGGTCGGGGAGCGGGACCAACCCTGCGTCGGCCCCGCTCCCCGCCCCGCCTTCAGCCTGCTCGCCCGCAGCGCTCGGTGTCGATCTCGGCGAGCGTGGCCTCGTTGTAGCGGGCCCCGTGGACGGTCGTGCCGCTCAGCACCCGTCCGGCCGCGTCGAGGGCCTCGCCGGGCACGTCGAGGTCGAGGACGGACAGGTTCTCCCGCAGGTGTGGCACCGACCGGGTCCCCGGAATGGCCACGACGTGGGAACCACGGGAGAGGACCCAGGCCAGGGCCAGCTGGGGCAGGGTGAGGCCGGCACGCCCGGCGATCTTCTCCAGCTCGCCCCGCAGCACCAGGTTGCCCGGATAGTGGCGTTCGCCGAAGCGGGGCATGCCCCGGCGGATGTCACCCGTGGGAAGGGCGCCGAAGTCCGGGGGCGTGTCGGTGAGAAACCCCCGGGCCAGGGGGCTGAACGCCACGAGGGCGACGCCGAGTTCACGGGCCGCCTCAAGGGTCCCCCGCTCGGGGTTGCGCGTCCACAGGCTGTACTCGTTCTGCAGCGCGGCGACCGGGTGCACGGCGTGGGCCCGCCGCAGGGTCGCGGCGGACACCTCGGACAGGCCCAGCGCCCGCACCTTGCCCGCCTCGACGAGCCCGGCCAGCGCCCCGACGCTCTCCTCCACCGGCACAGCCCGGTCGAGCCGGTGCAGGTAGTAGAGGTCGATCACGTCGGTACGGAGCCGGGCCAGCGCCTCGTCGACGGTGCGCCGGATCGTCTCCGGACGCCCGTCGATGACACGACGGCCGTCGACCCCGGTCATGCCGCACTTGCTGGCCAGCACGATCCGGTCGCGGTGGCCGGCGAGCACCCGGCCGAGCAGCTCCTCGTTGGCGCCGAAGCCGTACAGCGCGGCGGTGTCGAAGAGCGTCACGCCCTCCTCCAGCGCCGTCAGCAGCAGCCGCTCGGCGGCCTCCGGCGTCGGCGCGACGCCGTAGGCGTGGCTCAGGTTCATGCAGCCCAGGCCGACCGCAGGGACCTCGAAGGGCCCGATCCGGCGCGGGGCCCACCCCGCGCCGGCACGCGTCGGCGCGGTCACGAGCCCGCGGCGGCGGTGAGCTGCTGTTCCAGCGCCGCCAGCGTCCGGTAGCAGGGAAGGACCTGGGCGATGGACGAGTTCGGCTCGCGGCCTTCGCGGATCGCGGCGACGAACTCGCGGTCCTGGAGCTCGATGCCGTTCATCGACACGTCCACACCGCTCACGTCGATCGGCTCGTCCTTGCCCGTGAACAGGTCGTCGTACCGGGCGATGTAGGTCCCGCTGTCGCCGATGTAGCGGAAGAACGTACCCAGCGGCCCGTCGTTGTTGAACGACAGCGACAGCGTGCAGATCGCGCCGCTGGCCGCGCGCAGCTGGATCGACATGTCCATCGCGATGCCCAGCTCGGGGTGGATCGGGCCCTGGACCGCGTTGGCCTGCACGATCGGCGAGCCGGTCTGGTACGCGAACAGGTCGACGGTGTGTGCCGCGTGGTGCCACAGCAGGTGATCCGTCCACGAGCGCGGCTCGCCGAGCGCGTTGAGGTTCTTCCGGCGGAAGAAGTACGTCTGCACGTCCATCTGCTGGATGTCGAACTCGCCCGCGTCGATCCGGCGCCGCACCCACTGGTGGCTCGGGTTGAAGCGGCGGGTGTGCCCCACCATCGCGACCAGACCGGTGCGCTCCTGGGCCGCCTGGCACGCCTCGGCGTCGGCGAGGGAGTCGGCGAGCGGGATCTCGGTCTGCACGTGCTTGCCCGCGTCGAGGCAGGCCAGGGTCTGCGCGGCGTGCAGCTGCGTCGGGGTGGCGAGGACGACGGCGTCGACGTCGTCCATGGCCAGGACCTCGTCCAGGGACGCGGCGGCCCGTGCGACGTCCTGCTCGGCGGCGAACTTCCGGGCTCGCTCCAGGCTGCTGCTCACGACGGCGGCCACCTCGACGCCCTCGATGCGGCGGAGTGCGGCCGCGTGCTTGGCGCCGAAGGCGCCGCCGCCGGCCAGGGCGATCCGCAGGGTTCGGTCGTCGGTCATGTCAGTTCTCTCCTTCGGCGGGCGCGGCGGCCCGGGGGTGGTTCTCCAGGATCAGGTGGCCGACGGCCGTGTTGGACGCGGGCACGTGGTAGAAGCGGTGCCTGACCTCGACGTCGCCGGTGCCGTCCACGTCGCTCATCGCGCCGCGGGCGATCAGCCACATGACCAGCTCGATGCCTTCCGAGCCGGCCTCCTCGACGTACTCCAGGTGCGGCACCTCGGCCAGCCCGGCCGGGTCGGCGATCAGCCGGTCCAGGAAGGCGTTGTCCCACTCGCGGTTGATGAGGCCGGCGCGCGGTCCCTGGAGCTGGTGGCTCATGCCGCCGGTGCCCCACACCTGGACCTTGAGCGGCCGGTCGTACGACTCGACGGCCCGGCGCAGCGCCTGGCCGAGCTTGAAGCAGCGGGCGCCCGAGGGCACCGGGTACTGCACCACGTTGACGTGGAAGGGGATGACCTTGCACGGCCACTTCTCGACGTCGCCGAACATCAGCGAGAGCGGGACGGTCAGGCCGTGGTCGACGGGCATCTCGTTGGCGAGGGTGAGGTCGAAGTCGTCCCGGACGAGGCAGTGCGCGATGTGCGCGGCCAGCTCCGGGTCGCCCTCGATGCCGGGGACGGGGCGGGGGCCGTACCCCTCGTCGGCGGTGGGGAAGAAGGCGCCGGTACCGAGCACGAACGTCGGGATCAGCGACTGGTCGAAGGCGCTGGCGTGGTCGTTGTAGACCAGGAAGATCACGTCGGGGACGTTCGCCGCCTCCCACCGCCTGGAGTACTCGTACCCCTCGAAGACCGGCTGCCAGTAGGGCTCGTCGGTCTTGCCGTGGTCCATCGCCGCACCGATCGCCGGCACGTGCGAGGTGAAGACGGCACCGGTGATCCCGGCGTGCTCGGCGGGAGCAGCAAGGGCATGGGCGGCTTCGAGGACGGCGTGGTCGATGCGGTTGCCCTCGACCGAGCGCCCGCCGCCGACCATCATCGCGCGGTACCCCTCCTCGGTCATTCCGGTCATCGAACCCGCCATCTGCTGGAACGACAGTCCCAGCGTCGCACCCCACTTGGCGAGGAAGTAGATGTTGCCGCCCTCGCGCATCGCCGCGTTGAGGTCGCGGTCGAGCAGCGCCTGCTTCTGCTCCTCGCGCAGCGGCCACGCGTCCAGGTAGGCCCGCTCGTCGGCGAGGTAGGCCGCGCGGTTCTCGGCCGTCATCAGCGACATGCAGAACTGGTTGAGGTGGTACCCCTTGGCCGACTGTTCGGCGTCGAAGACGGTCGTCCCCGGCACCAGCTTGTAGGTCTTGTCCAGCGACATGCCGGAACTCCAATCGTGGTGCGGTCAGTCGGCTTCGGGCCAGTACAGGCGCATCGGGTTGGCGACGAGCAGCTTGTGCCGGAGCTCCGGCGTCGGCGCGATGTGCGGGACGAAGTCGACGAGGAGACCGTCGTCGGGCATGTGGTCGGTGAGGTTGGGGTGCGGCCAGTCCGTGCCCCACAGCACCCGCTCGGGGAACTCCCCGACCACGCGCCGGGCGAAGGGGACGACGTCGCGGTACGCCTCCTGCTCACCGTCGAGGGCCGGCGGGCCGTCCACCGTCAGTCGCTCCGGGCAGGTCACCTTGCACCAGATGTCCGGCCGGGCCCGCAGGAAGTCCAGGAACGCTTCGAACTCGGGCCCGTCCGGGTCCTTCGCGGTGTCCGGCCGGCCCATGTGGTCGATCACCAGCGGCACCGGGATCGACAGGAAGAAGTCCCGTAGGTCGGCGAGGTCGGCCGCCTCGAAGTAGACGACGACGTGCCAGCCGTACGGCGCGATCTTCTCCACGATGTCCAGGAGGTCCTGCTCCGGTGCCGCGTCCACCAGCCGCTTGACGAAGTTGAACCGCACCCCGCGCACGCCCGCCTCGTGCAGCTCCCGCACCTCGGCGTCCGTGACGTCGGGCCGCAGCGTCGCCACGCCCCTGGCCAGGCCGCCGGAGGCCCGCAGGGCGTCGACCAGGGCGGTGTTGTCGGCGCCGTGGCAGGTCGCCTGCACCACGACGTTCCGGGCGAAGCCGAGGTGGTCGCGGAGCGCGAACAGCTGGTCCTTGGACGCGTCGCACGGCGTGTACTTGCGCTCGGGCGCGTACGGGAACTCGGCGCCCGGGCCGAAGACGTGGCAGTGCGCGTCGACGGCACCCTCGGGGAGCCGGAACCGCGGCCGGCTCGGATCGGCGTACCAGTCCAGCCAGCCGGGCGTCTTCTCGAAACTCGTGGTCATGAGTCGTCCTCAGTCCTCGTAGCGCAGGCCGAGTTCGGCCAGCGGGCCGCGCATGCCGTACAGGTCCAGGCCGAGCTTCCCCGCGCGGAACTGCGCGCGCTTGCCCTCCTCGTTGGCCTCGCGGGCGCCCGAGGCGGCGGCCACCTCGGCGGCCCGCTCGCGGGGCACCACGACGACGCCGTCGGCGTCGGCGGCGACGACGTCACCGGGGCGGACCAGGGCGTTGCCGCAGACGACGGGCACGTTGACCGAGCCGAGGGTGGCCTTCACCGTGCCCTTGGCGTTGACCGCGCGGGAGAAGACGGGGAAGTCCATCCGCTCCAGGTCGGTGACGTCGCGGACACCGCCGTCGATGACCAGGCCGGCGCAGCCCCGGGCGCGGAAGGAGGTGGCGAGCAGTTCGCCGAAGAAGCCGTCCTCGCTCTCGGTCGTGCAGGCCGCGACGACGATGTCGCCGTCCTGGACCTGTTCGGCGGCGACGTGCAGCATCCAGTTGTCGCCGGGCTGGAGGAGCACGGTGACGGCGGTGCCGCACATCCGGGCCTTCGGATAGACCGGGCGCAGGTAGGGGCGCATCAGTCCGACCCGGCCCATGGCCTCGTGGATCGTCGCGACGCCGTACTTCGACAGCTCGGCGACGGCCTCGGGGTCGGCCCGGTCGACCCTGGTGTGGACGACGCCGATCTCGGTGTGTTCCATGCGTACTTCTCCTGGGAGGCGGGGTCAGCGGCCGGCCGCGGCGAGGCGGGCGGCGAGTCGGGGGTAGACGCGCAGGGCGTTGCCGGAGTAGACGGCGGAGCGCTCCTCGTCCGACAGGTGCGGGGTGGCGTCGACGTACCGCTTCGTGTCGTCGAAGTGGTGGCCGGTGCGCGGGTCGACGTCGCGGACCGCGCCGATCATCTCGCTGGCGAAGAGGACGGACCGGCTGGGGATCACCCGGGTCAGCAGATCGATGCCGGGCTGGTGGTAGACGCAGGTGTCGAAGAAGACGTTGTCGAGCAGCGCCTCCGGGTCCGGCTTGCCGAGCGCCGTCGCCAGGCCGCGGAACCGGCCCCAGTGGTACGGCACGGCGCCGCCGCCGTGCGGGATCACGAACTTCAGCGTCGGGAAGTCGGCGAACAGGTCGCCCTGGACGAGCTGCATGAAGGCCGTGGTGTCGGCGTTCAGGTAGTGCGCGCCGGTGGTGTGGAAGGCCGGGTTGCAGGACGTGGAGACGTGGATCATCGCGGGGACGTCGTACGCGACCATCGCCTCGTAGAGCGGGTACCAGCTCCGGTCCGTCAGCGGCGGCGCCGTCCACCGGCCGCCCGACGGGTCCGGGTTGAGGTTGACCGTCACCGCGCCGAGCTCCTCGACCGCGCGGCGCAGCTCGGGCAGGCAGCTGGCGGGGTCGACGCCGGGGGACTGCGGCAGCATCGCGCCCATCGCGAACCGGTCGGGGTGGAGCGTGCTGACCCGGTGGACCAGGTCGTTGCAGATCCGCGCCCACGCCGAGGACACGGCGAAGTCGCCGATGTGGTGGGCCATGAAGCTGGCCCGCGGCGAGAAGACCGTCAGGTCGCTGCCGCGCTCGTCCATCAGCCGCAGCTGGTTGCCCTCGACGGCCCGGCGCAGGTCGTCGTCGGTGATGACGAGGTCGTCGGGGTCGGGCGCGTCCGCGGGGGAGCCGACGGCCGCGACCTGCCGGTCGCGCCACTCGGCCAGCTGCGGCGGCGCGGTGGTGAAGTGACCGTGACAGTCGATGATCATGGGAGGTCTCCTGGGGTGTCGGGGCGGGAGCCGGCCGGGCCGGGGACGCGGTCAGCCCTGGGCGCTGACGGGCCAGCCGGTGTACTGCTCCGAGAGGTACGTCCGTCCGGCGCGCGTGCCCACCACGTTGTCGAGCTCGCCGAGTTGGCGCCGCAGGTCGAAGGCCGAGGCGCCGGGCGCGGTGTGGAGCAGCCGGGTCATCCAGTACGAGAAGTTCTGCGCCCGCCACACCCGCTGGAGGGCCTGGGGCTGGTACTCGTCCAGCGCGGTCCCGCCCTCGCGGCCGAGGGCCCGCAGCAGTACGCCGGCGAGGACCTTCACGTCGTGCAGCGCCAGGTTGAGCCCGCGGGCACCGGTCGGCGGCACGGTGTGCGCGGCGTCGCCGGCGAGCACCATCGAGCCCCAGCGCATCGGCTCCTGCACGAAGGACCGGAACCGCAGCACCGTCTTCTCGACGACGGGCCCCTCCTTCAGCCGGAAGCCGTCCTCACCGGCCACCCGCGCCTGGAGGGTCTCCCAGACGCGGTCGTCCGACCAGTCGTCCACGGACTCGTCGGGCGCGCACTGGAAGTACATCCGCTGCACGGCCTCGGTGCGCCGGCTGATCAGCGCGAAGCCGTGCTCCGAATGGGCGTAGACCAGCTCGGGCGCACTCATCGGCGCCTCGGCGAGGATGCCGAACCACGCGAAGGGGTACTCCTTGCCGTACCGCACCCGCCGGTCCTCCGGCACCAGGTCGCGGCACATGCTCCGCGAGCCGTCCGCGCCGACGACGTACCGCGCCCGGATCTCGTGCCGGGACCCGTCGGCCGCGGTGTAGCGGACCCGCGGGGCGTCGGTGGCGATGTCGAGGACCTCGGTGTCCCTGACACCGAAGTGGACCGTGCCGCCGTCGCGCTCCCGCGCGTCGGCCAGGTCGATGAACACGTCGGTCTGCGGGTAGAGCCACACCGACTCGCCCACCAGGGCCTTGAAGTGGATCCGGTGCGCCCGGCCGCCGAACCGGAGCTCGATGCCCTCGTGCTCGTGGCCGTCCCGCAGGATCCGGTCGGAGACACCGGTCTCGACCAGGTCCCGGGCCACGTCGGCCTCCAGGATCCCGGCACGCTGCGTCGTCTCGATCTCGTGCCGGGTACGGGTGTCGAGCACGATCGTCCCGACCCCCGCGCGCCCGAGCCGGTGCGCCAGCATCAGGCCGGCGGGACCGGCGCCGACGACGGCTACGGGGACCGAGACGACGGTGTCGACGGGGGCATCGGCCATGGCAACTCCTGAGCGACTGCGGACGTTCCGAACACCCCGAACGTTGACACCCGGTCCGACGCCGGGTCGCTGCCGTTTCCGTCAGGCGGAAGCCCGTGCCGGTCCGGAACCTCAGGAGGTCGTGCGGGTACGCCGGCCGAGCTCGTCGGAGATCCCGTGCGCGGCCCGCATCAGCGGCTCCCGCAGCCGGCGCGCACGGCCCGCGCCCTGCGCCGTGATCACCACCCCCAGAGCGGCGCTCACCGGCCCGGCCCGCCCGATCCGCACGGGCGCGGCCACCGCGACCGTGCTCTCCGACAGCTGCCGGTCGCTGACGAGCACGTGCTCGCGGCGGATCCGGTCCAACTGCGCCCGCAGCACCTTCGGATCGACGACCGTGTGCGGGGTCCATGACCGCAGCGGCGCGTGCAGGACCTCCTCCTGGATCTCCTGCGGCGCGTGCGCGAGGAGCACCCGCCCCATCCCCGTGGAGGCGATCGGGAAACGGGTCCCGACCATGGTCAGCAGTTCCACCGAGCGGTGCCCGGCGATCCGCTCGACGAACACGAGCTCCGTGCCCTCCCGCACCGCGAGCTGGATGTTCTCGTGCGTGACCTCGTACAGGTCCTGCATGAACGGCAGCGCCACATCGCGCAGGATCTGGGTGCGCGGGCAGCCCGAGGCGATCTCCCAGAGCCGCAGCCCCACGTGCCACGACCCGTCCTCGGCCCGCTCCAGCACGCCCCAGGCCGCCAGCTCGGCCACCACCCGGTGCGTGGTGCTCAGGGCCAGACCCGTGCGCTGAGCGATCTCCGACAACGTCTGCGACGGGTGCTCGCGGTCGAAGGCCGAGAGGACCTCCAGGACCTTTCCAGCCGCCGTGCTCCGGGTTGTGCTCACGTCGCCAGTCTCCCAGACCGGCGTTGAGGCAGGCGGCCGCGCGCCGTACCATCTGCCGGACACCGAGGAGGCGACGTGGACCGAGACATCTCCGGGCTGTCTTCGATGGCGACGCGGCCCGTACTGGCCGAGCTGTCCGAACACATCCGGCTCGCTCACGGGCTCCCCGTACGTTTCGATTCCGCCGGCGGGGTCGAGATCGCGCGGCGCGTGCGCGAAGGCGCCGAGGCCGACCTGCTCGTCCTCGCCGACGGTGCGCTGGCCGAGCTGGAGAAGGAAGGGCACGTCCTCGAGGGCACGACGCGACCGCTGTGGATCTCGCAGGTCGTCGCCGCCGTGGCGGAAGGAGCACCCGTCCCGGCTCTCGGCTCGGAATCCGACCTGCGAGCCGCGCTGACCTCCGCGAAGGGGGTCGCCTACTCCACCGGCCCCAGCGGCACTGCCCTCGTCGATCTGATCACCCGGCTGGATCTCGCCGACACGCTCTGCGACCGGCTCGTCCAAGCGCCACCGGGGGTGCCCGCAGGCAGCCTGTTGGCATCCGGCCGAGCCGACCTCGCCTTTCAACAGCACAGCGAGCTGATGGACCTGCCGGGCGTCGTCGTCATCGGCCCGCTGCCAGGTGACACGGCCATCAGCTCGACGTTCAGCGGGGGTGTGCTGACCGCCTCCAGCCGACCGGGCCTCGCCCGCGAAGTCCTCGACCTCCTCGGCTCCGACACGGCATCAAGAACAGCCCGCGCCAGGGGCATGCGGGCACCCGGGGACCAGTAATCCAGCCGGACCTTGATGCTGTGCCCGGTCATCGGCTCGGGGTGGGGAGTGCAGCGGGGTGGTGCCGGGTGCGGGTGTGACCCAGCGTCAGTCCCCCGTCCGGGCAGGTGGCATCGAACGTTCGATCGATCGACACCTTCGCCCGGCCGGCGTCGGTGCGGGTGTCGCCGACGACCGCGTCCAGAACATGGCCGGATGCCGTCGGAGGGGTCCGGCCGTGCCCGTGGCCTGGGGTGACGCCCTCCGTTGCCGGGCATCTGGCCGGCCGGTGCGGCTCCACGGGTCGGGGACCCGTCCCGTACCGTCCGACTTGTCTGGTCAGCCTGTCTACTGACGAGCAGTCACTTAATCGCACAGTGATACGATCTCGGCGCAAGCGGGGCGGGCGGATGAGCGCGGAACGACACCTCCGACTTCAGGAGTGTTCCGCGCAGGCGTCCCGATGCGGGCGGTTCGCCGGTGCACCGCATGACGCGAATTCAGCAACTGGCCGTCGGTCGCCTGAAGAGAGTCTTATGACGGAATACATACAGAACCCGATGCTCTGGGCTCTGTTGGTCCTCGTTCTTGCCGCCATCGCCGTCATCGTCCGCCAGCGCAAGGCGGCCCAGGCTTTGAAGCAGCAGATCGACGGGCTCCGGAGCCACTACTCCGACCTGGAGAACCACTACACGCAGTCCGTCGAGGCGGCGCAGGAACAGGCCGAGGAAGCGACGAAGACCGTCCTGAAGTCCGCGATGCGGACGCTCCAGGGCCTCGCCGCCGAACAGCAGTTGGTCGTCTCGCGGCTGCAGAGCAAGTACGGCGAGTCCGCCATGCTCCAGGACCTGCTCGAGATCGACCACACCAACTCGCAGTTCGGCCGGCGCGCGCAGTCCATCGCCGTCCTCTGCGACGGCTGGCTCGGCCGCCACCGCGACGTGGCGTCCGTGTACGACGTGGTCCGCAGCGCCCAGGGCAGGATCCGGCACTTCCGCCGCGTGGAGATCCTCTCGCGCGTCGACTTCGGCCTCACCAGCCGGGTCGTCGAACCGGTGGCGCTGGCGCTCGCCGAGCTCCTCGACAACGCCACCAGCTACTCCAGCCCGGACACCGTCGTCGAGATCAACACCCGCACCGTGCCCAAGGGCGTCTGCATCGTCGTCGACGACGCGGGCGTCGGCATGAGCGACGAGGAGCGGGCCCGCGCCGAGCGGCTGCTCTCCAGCGACCGCGTCACCGGCGTCTCCGGACTCGGCAACCCGCCGCAGTTCGGCTTCGCGGTGATCGGCGTGCTGGCCGAGCGCTTCGGCTTCGAGGTGTCCGTGGACTCCTCTTCCCCCTACGGCGGCGTCCGCGCGGTCGTCCTGCTGCCGCACGAGCTGCTCACCAGCGTGCCGGTGCAGAAGCCCGCGGCACCGCCCGTGACCACTCCCGGCGTACCGCACCCGGGCGGGCCCGAAGCCGTGGTCGCGACGTCTTCGACCGCCGACGGCCTGCCGAAGCGGCGCCGCAAGCGGCCGATGGCCATCGTGCCCAGCAGTACGCCCGCACAGGCTCCGAGCCGCTCCGACGCCGAAGCGGCGGCGATCATGGGTGCCTTCCAGCGAGGCACACAGTCCGGCCGGGCCTCCTTCCCGGACGCGACGGACCGCGCGAGCGGCACATCTCGTGCAAGCAGCGAAGGACATGAGGTCTCGTGAACGACGATCTGTCATGGATGCTCGACAGCGCCCTGGAGATTCCCGGGGCGCTGCACGCGGTCCTGATATCCGCCGACGGCCTGTTGATGGCCAGGTCGCAGGACTACGACAAGGACAACGCGGACCGCGTCGCGGCCGCGATGAGCGGTGTGCAGTCGCTGAGCCGCTCCCTCGGCTTCTTCTGCGAGGACCCGCGCGCGCAGTGGAGACAGACACTGGTCGAGTTCGACGGCGGCTGGGTCTTCCTGATCTCCGCCGGTGAGGGCGCCTACCTCGGCGTCTCCGCCTCCCCGGACGTCGACATGGCGGACATCACCTTCCGGATGCAGCAGCTCGTGGGCCAGCTCGGCAAGGTGCTCATGACGCCGCCGCGCGAGAACCTCGGCACGCACTCATGACGGGACGCGAGGAGTGGGAGCCGGCGGCCGCCGAGCTGGTCCGGCCGTACGTCATCACCAAGGGACGGGGCCTGCCCGACGAGGAGCAGCTCTCCCTGATCACGCTGGTGACGGTGGCGCCGGAGGAGGGCCAGCGGCCCACCCGGCTCTCCCCCGAGGAGCAGCGGCTGCTCGACATCTGCTCCGCCGGCTACCTGTCGGTCGCCGAGATCGCCGGCCACACCCGGCTGCCGCTCGGCGTGGTGAAGATCCTCCTCGCCGCCCTGGCCGAGGGCGGCTACCTCGTCACGCGCTCGCCGGTGCGCCGGGCGGCCCTCGCCGACCGGGAGATCCTGGAGGAGGTGCTGAATGGTCTCCGCGCCAAGTTTGGGTAAGGAGCACTACGTACGCGACGGCGCTTCGCAGATCCCGGTGAAGATCCTCGTCGTCGGGCACTTCGCGGTGGGCAAGACCACGTTCATCGGCTCGATCTCCGAGATCGAGCCGCTGACCACCGAGGAGCGGATGACGCGGGCCGCCGAGCACGTCGACGACCTCAAGGGCGTCCGGAGCAAGACCACCACCACGGTGGCCATGGACTTCGGCCGGCTGACCATCAGCGACCGCATCGTGCTGTACCTGTTCGGCACCCCCGGCCAGCAGCGGTTCGTGCAGATGTGGGAGGACCTCGCGCGCGGGGCCCTCGGCGCGCTGGTCCTCGTCGACCCCGAGCGGCTCGCCGACTCCTTCGGAGTCATCGACCTGATCGAGCAGTACGGGCTGGAGTACGCGATCGCCGTCAACCACTTCGACGGCTCGCCCCTGCGGGACGAGGCGGCGCTGCGCGAGGCGCTGGACCTGCTCGACGACACCCCCGTCGTCACCTGCGACGCGCGCGACGAGAAGTCGTCCGCCGGCGCACTGACCACCCTGGTCCGCTTCTTGCTGGACCGCGCCCGACAGGAGCAGTAGCCGACATGGACCCCCAGACCCCCGCCCCGGCGCCCCCGCCCGGCTGCCCCGCCCACGGCTCGGGCGCCCGGATCCCGCTGCACGGGCCGGAGTTCGCCGCGGACCCGCAGGCGTACTACGCGTACATGCGCCACTACGGGCCCACCGCACCCGTGGAGCTCGCTCCCGGGGTGGAGGCCACCCTCGTCACCGACTACGCGACGGCGCTCCAGCTGCTGCAGGACTCCGCGTCCTTCCGCAAGGACGCGCGCCTGTGGCGGGACTTCAACGAGGGCCGGGTCCCGCGGGACAGCCCCGTCGTGCCCCTCCTGGCCTACCGGCAGAACTGCATGTTCAGCGACGGCGGCGAGCACCTGCGGTTGCGCCAGGCGATCACCGACAGCATGGCCCGGATCGACTCGCAACGGCTGGCCCGGAACACCGAGCGGATCTCGGACTACCTGATCTCCCAGTTCGACTCCCGCGGCTCGGCCGACCTGCTCGGCGACTACGCCAAGCAGCTCCCGCTGTTCGTCTTCAACGAACTCTTCGGCTGCCCGGCCGGCATCGGCGACCGGGTGCTCTTCGGCATCACGGGGATGTTCGACGGCGTGAACGCCGAGAAGGCGACCGCGGTACTGTACGGGGCCGTGCAGGAGCTGGTCACGCTCAAGCGCAGCCGGCCGGGCGACGACGTCACTTCCTGGCTGATGCAGCACCACGCCAAGCTGAGCGACGAGGAGATGGTCCACCAGCTCGCCCTGCTCCTCGGCGCGGGCGCCGAACCGCTGCGCAACCTCCTCGGCAACACCCTGCACCGGCTGCTCACCGACGACCGCTACGCCGACGGCGGCGGTCTGATCGGGGAGGCGCTCGACGACACGCTGTGGGACAACCCGCCGATGTCGAACTACGCGCCCCACTACCCGGCCAGGGACATGGAGTTCGCGGGCGAGAAGGTGCAGGCCGGGGACCTGATGCTGGTGAGCTTCGCCGCCGCCAACTCGGGCCTCGCCCTGACGGCGGACCGGACGAGCGGCAGCAACCGGTCCCACCTGGCGTGGAGCGCGGGCCTGCACGGCTGCCCGTCCAAGGAGCCGGCCCGGCACATCACCGTCACGGCCCTCGAGCACCTGTTCAACCGGCTGCCGGACGTCGAACTCGCCGTACCGGCGGACAGTCTGATCTGGCGTCCCGGTCCCTTCAACCGGGCCCTGGCCACGCTGCCCGCCAGGTTCACCCCCGTCCCGTCGTCGAAGCGCGGCGACACGCGGCCCGGCACGGCCGCCACCGCCTCGGGCGCGCGGTCCGGCGACCAGGCCGGAGGGGAGGGCAAGAGCGAACGGAAGGGCCGCTGGAGCCAGTTCCTGTCCTGGCTCACCAACTGATCCACGAATCCTCCATAGGTCTCCATATCTCTGCATGACCATGCGTCCGCGAGGGTAGTGATCGCCGCGGTACCAATGTTGCGTATGAGGTAGAGGAGTTGTCGTGGACCACATATCCACCGACACCGCTATGGCAGAGCCACCGCCCCGTGTCGGTGCGCACCGGGATACCCGCCCTCGTCGGCGGGTATCTTCATGCGTACCCCGATTTCTGGCGGGATGCCGGTGACCGGTCTGATGTCTGACATCCCCCCGGATCCGCGGACCGGCACGCTCGGCGCCTTCACCCGGGCCCAGTTGGTGGGCCTCTGTGACGTCGCGGGACTGTCCCCGGCCGACACGGAGGCGTACGCGCACACCCTGGTCGAGGCGCTGGGTCCGGCCGCCGAGCGGTCGCTGGCCCTGCCGCCCCCGACGCGGACCTTCCTCTCGGACGACCACACCCCCGTGGAGTACTCGCTCTCCTTCAGCCCCGGCAGGGCCCCGGCACTGCGGGTGCTGGTGGAACCGGGCTGCGGCGCGGACACCCGGGCGGAGAACGGCCGGATCGGTCTGGAGGCCGTCCGCGCGATGGCCCGGCGCTGGGACTTCTCCACCGAGCGGCTCGACGAGATCGAGGACCTCTTCTTCCCGGCCCAGCCGAAGGGCCCGCTGGCGCTGTGGATCGCGCTGGAGCTGGTGCCCGGTGGGGTGCCCAAGGTCAAGGTGTACCTGAACCCTGCCGCGTCTGGGGCGAAACGTTCCGCCAAGACCGTACGGAAGGCCTTGCGCCGCCTCGGCCACACATCGGCGTACCGGGCGCTGCCGAAGGCCGACGGCCACCCCTTCCTCGCCCTGGACCTGGGCGACTGGGAGACGCCGCGGGTGAAGGTCTACACCCGGCACCTCGACCTCTCGGCCATCGGGGCGGGCGGCCTGTCCCGTACGGGCTCCGGCCCGGGGCCGGAGGAGATCCAGGAGTTCTTCCGGGCCACCGCCGCCACCGACGACCTCGACCGGCGGCCCGGCCTGTCCTGCCACTCCTTCACCGAGACGGAGACCGGCCGCCCCAGCGGCTTCACCCTCCACATCCCGGTTCGCGACTATGCCCGCCACGACGGGGAGGTCCTCGACCGGGCGGTGGACGTCCTGCGGAGCCACGGCATGGACCCCGCCCCGCTGGTCCGGTCGCTGTCCGCCCTCACCGCGCGGCGGCCGAAGGACGGAGTGGGCCTCATCGCCTACCTCGCGCTCGCCCACCAGCAGGGCCACCCGCCCCGGGTGACCGCGTACCTCTCGTCGGAGGCCTACGCCGTCAGGCCGCCGGCGAAGCTCCGGCACCGCGCGGCGGTGGGGGTCTAGCCGCACCTCGACGACGGGGCTCCCGGCGGAATCTCCACCGGGAGCCCCGTCGTCTGAGGGCCCGGCCGGGCCCTCAGGCGTTCTGGAGTCCTCGCATCTCCCGCAGGTAGGGACCGACGTCGACCTGGATGGAGGAGCCGCCCTCCGCCGTGCCGTAACGCTCTGCGATGCCGCTCAGGTACGCGTCGATCTCCTCGCGCATCGCCTGCGCGTCCGGCAGGACGACCTCGCCGCCGATGATGCGCGCGACCCAGTGCGTCTGGCCCTCCACGAGCCGCGTGATCGCGCCCATCGGCCGGACCAGGCCGACGAAGTACAGACCGGGCCGGCCGGGAGCGACGACCCGCCGGTACAGCTCGACCGACCCGCCCGGCCCGGCCGGACACCCCTCGGGCAGGAACGGGAAGTCCATCCGGTAACCGGTGCAGTAGACGACCGCGTCGGCCTCCTCGGAGGTCCCGTCGGTGAAGACCACCCGCCTGCCGTCGAGGTGGTCGATCCCCGGCCTGGGGACCACCGCGCCGTGGCGTATGCGGCTGAGGATCTCGTCCGAGATGGTCACCGGGGAGGAGAAGAGCGGGTGGTCCGGCTCGGGCAGGCCGTAGTCGGACAGTCTGCCCCGCGCGATCCGCAGGGCGTTCTCGGCGAAGGCGACCTGCTCGGGCAGGGACATGGAGGTGAACCACGGCACCTCGGCCATCTCGTCGACCGACATGCCGTAGAGCTGCTTGGGGACGATGTGCAGTCCCCGGCGCACCGAGAGCACGGTGCGCGCGGCATGCCGGGAGAGGTCCGCGGCGATGTCCACCGCCGACGCCCCGAGGCCCACGACGACGACGCGCTGCCCGGCGAAGTCGGATCCGTCCTGGTAGTCGACGGAATGCAGGATCCTGCCGGCGAAGCCGTCCGAACCGGGCGGCGCGGGCTTCGGCAGCGTCGGCACCGTGTTGTGCCCCGAGGCGACGACGACATGGGCGAACCGCCGCGACTCCAGCGCCCCGTCCGCTCCCCGGCTGACGACCGTCCACGACGCGTCGTCACCCTCCTGCCGCACCGACACGACCTCGACGCCGAACTCGATGCGGTCCAGGACCCCCGCCCATTCGGCGAAGGACCGCAGATAGGCCGCGACCTCGCTGTGCCGCGGATAGAGGGGGTACGCGTCGGGCATCGGGAACTCGGTGTACCCCGTGAGCTGCTTCGCGGTGTTCAGATGCAGCGACTTGTACCCGGGTCCCGGCTCACCGGCCGCCGGCTGCCGCCAGATCCCGCCGACGTCGACCGCCCGCTCGAGACAGACGAAGTCGATCCCCTTGACCGCCAGAGCGTGTGCGGCCGCCAGCCCCGACAGCCCCGCACCGATCACGCACACACTCAAGGTTTCCCCCATAGAACACACACTCTCCATTCGAACGATCATTCACTGCCCATCCGCCCCACACCTCACACCCGCAACACCCCTAGGAACCCGTCACACCCGGCCCGCGCGACGAACCGCGGAACCGCGCCCATACTGAGGAGGACGGCGGCCGCCCAGGGGTGCGCACGTACGAGAACCGCGGTGGCGATGCAGCAGATGCCCTTCGACGAAGTGACCACCGACGCGGCCCGGGACGCGGGCGGATGGCTGGGGGACCTGCCGGTCGCCGTCGTGGGCACCAGCGCGGAGGGGGCGATCGTCCGCTGGGACCACGCGGCGGAGGACCTGCTCGGCTACACCCCGCACGACGTGCTCGGCCGGCACATCGCGGACCTGCTCCATCCGGGCGCGGACCGCAGCCTCGGCCGGTCGCTGTGGGAGGGCGCGGCCACCGGGCGCGGGGTCATGGGCATGGTGACCGCCTGGCACAAGGAGGGACGCCCGCTGGACCTGGAGATCTGGGCGGCCCCGGTCCCTGCCCGGCACCGGGGCGGGACGACGGTGCTGGTGTTCGCCGCGGAGGCGCAGGCGGCACGACGGATCCGCGGCTCGTCGGCGGTGTGGGACGGGCTGTTCTCCCGCTCCCCGGTCGGCATCGCGATCCTGGACACCCAACTGCGATTCCTCCGTGTCAACCCGGCACTGGAGGCGATGAACGGTCTTTCGCAGGCCGCTCACATCGGGCGCCGCCTGGTCGAGATCCTGCCCGACGTCAACGCGGCGGACATGGAGCGCGCGATGCGCCGGGCCCTGGACGAGGGGAAGCCCGTCCTCGACTCCCGCCGTACGGGCCGCACGCCGGCCGACCCGGACCACGACCACGTGTGGTCGGGGTCGTACGTCCGTCTCGAGGACACCGACGGACGCCCGATCGGGCTTGCCGCCACCTTGATCGACATCACCGCCGAGCAGCAGGCGCAACTCGAAGCCGACGCGGGCCGACGCCACCTCGCCCTCGTCAACGAGGCCACCCTCAAGATCGGCACCAGCCTCGACCTGGAGCGCACCGCACAGGAACTCGCCGACGTCGCCGTGCCCGACCTCGCGGACGCCCTCGCCGTCGACGTCCTGGAGACCCTGGCCGCCGACGGCGAACTCGGCGCCGGTCTGGTCGGCGGCGCCACGCTGCGCCGACTGGCCAAGGCGCCGCTGACCGGCTCACCCGTCACGGCCATCCTCGCCCCCCTGGGACGGACGCTCGTCTTTCCCGCCAACGCGCCGTACACCCGGGCGCTCGGCGAACGCCGCCCGTTCGTCGTCCCCGACTTCGACGACCGGGCCATCGGCCCGGCGGCCGGCCACTCCACCAGGCCCGCGGAGCTGCTCCGGGCGGGAGTGCACTCGTTCATGATGATCCCCCTGCTCGCCCGCGGCGTGGTGCTGGGTCTGGCCACCTTCTACCGGACCCGGCCCATCGGCCCCTTCACCAAGGAGGAGGTCGCCCTCGCGGGCGAGCTGGCGGCCCGCGCGGCCGTCTGCGTCGACAACGCGCGCCTCTACCGCCGGGAACACGACACCGCCGCGGTGCTGCAGCGCAGCATGCTGCCGCAGCACATCACCCCGCCGCCGGGGATCGAGGTCGCCCACCGCTACCTCCCCGCCAGCGACGTCAACGAGGTCGGCGGCGACTGGTACGACGTCATCGCGCTGGAGGACGGCAGGGCCGTGCTCGTCATCGGGGACGTGATGGGGCACGGCATCGGGGCCGCGGCGGTGATGGGCCGGCTTTCCGCGAGCGTCAGGGCCCTCGCCCGCCTCGACCTCGCCCCCGAGGACATGCCGTACCAGCTGGAGGCCGCCCTGCACGATCTCGCCGAGCCGATGCTCGCGACCTTCCTGTGCATCGTGGTCGACCCGGCCACCGGCCACTGCCGCATCACCCGTGCCGGTCACCCGCCCCCCGCGGTCGTGTACCCCGACGGCACCGTCCGGCTGCTCGACGTACCGCCGGGTCTGCCCCTGGGCGTCGGCGGCACCGACTTCACGACCACCGACGTCACCCTGCCCCTCGGCAGCCTCCTCGTCCTGTACACCGACGGCCTCGTCGAGGCCCGCAGCAGCGACATCGACGCGCGCCTCGCCGAACTGACCGGCCTGCTCGCCGAACCGGTGCCTTCCCTGTCGGCCCTCTGCGACCGCCTGCTCACCCACCTCGTCCCGGCCGCCGCGGACGACGACATCGCCCTCCTCGTCGCCCGCATCGACGCCGCGGTCTGAGCGCGGGACGACGCGCGCCCCGACCCGCTGACGTGCGGGGCGCTCCGGCGAATGCCGCCCCTCCCCGCGGGTCACTTCCGGCGGGCGCGGTAGGCCGCCGTCGTCCGCTCCAGCGCCTCCTCGACCGGGGTGGCGACGGCGCCGAGCCGGTCTCGGACGAGGCTGGAGTCGACGATGAACGGTTCGGCGAACTCGTACCGCATCTCGATGAGTTCGCGCACGGTGCGGTTCACGGCGCCCATGGCGTAGAGGGCGGGGGTCGGCATGCGGCGCAGCCGGGCGGTGCCGGGGCGGCCGGTGGTGCGGTGGGCGAGGTCGACGAGTTCGCGGGTGGTGCGGGTGTGGGGGTCGTTGGGGAGGTGCCAGATGCGGCCCGGGGCGTCGGGGTGGCGGCCGAGGAGGGCGAGTGCTTCGCCGATGTCGGGGACGAAGGTGTAGGTGTGGGGCTGGTCGGGGTCGCCGAGGACGGTGGCGGTGCGGCCGGCGAGGAGGGCCGGGAAGACGAGGTCGCCGAGGTTGGACTGGGCGCCGCCGCGTGGCCCGAAGTAGTCGGAGGCGCGGCCGATCGCCACTTCCACGCGTCCGGCCTGGTGCGCGGCGAGCAGGTCCTGGGCCATCCGGCCCCGGAGGCGGCCCTTGCGGGTGGTGGCGGCGTCGGGGGTCTCCTCGGTGAAGGGGCGGCCGCCGGGCGGCCCGTAGCTGTAGACGTTGTCCATGGAGACCATGCGGGCGCCGGCCGCTTCGGCGGCGGCGAGCACGCCGGCCTGGAGGGCGGGGAACTCCTGCGGCCAGCGGTGGTAGGGCGGGTTGAGCGCCTGGTAGACGACGGCGGCGCCGGCCGCGACGGCGGTGGTGAAGGCGGGGTCGGCCGCGTCGCCGGCGGCCACCTCGACGCCGTCGGGGACGTCCGCGCGGCCGGACCGGTTGACGATGCGGACCGGCTCCCCCTGGCGGACCAGCGCCTCGGCGACGGCCGTGCCCACGGCGCCGGAGCCGAAGATCACGTGACGGGGGGCGGTGGTGTGCTTCATGCGTCGACCTCACTGGGGGAGTCCGAGCCGGCGGTCCGGTCGGGGGTGGCGGCGGGCAGGAGTCCGTGGAGCAGGACGCCGGAGAGGGCGGAGAAGGTGAGGGCGCCGGTGGCCCCGAAGACGGTGAACCGCGCGTCCACCCCGACTCCGGCGAGGGTGGTCACCGTCCGGCCCCGCCGCCCACAGGACCGGCAGCGCCGCCGCCCAGAGCCACGGCAGGCGGGCGGCGGGCGGCAGGGCGCAGGCCTGGGCCACGCCGAGCAGGACGCCCTCGCCGGCGCCCATGAGCGCCGGCGAGCCCGGCGGTCGGGAACGCCGGGGAACCGGCCGTCCACCGGATCCAGCCGCGCGAGGCGGGGCGCCCGGGGCCTCGGTCGGGAGCGCGCACGGGGGGCCACCTCCGATTTCTGCACGGCGTACAATTAATGTACGCCGTGCAAAAATGACTCGTCAAGGTCGCGGGGCAGGGCGGACGAGGAGGCGTACGGATGGCACAGGACACGCCACCGGCGAAGCGGGGCCGGAAGCGGGCGGTCCGCGAGGACGAGGTCGTCGCGGCGGCCGTACGGCTGCTCGGCGCCCGGGGGGCCGACGCGGTGAGCATCCGGGGGATCGCCGCCGAGCTGGGACTCGCGCCGAACGCCGTCTACACGTACTTCCCGGACCGGGCCGCGGTGGTGCGCGCGGTCGTCGAGCACCTGCTCGGCGAGGCCGACCTCGCGGCCCTCACCGCCCGCGACACGCCCTGGCGGGACCGCGTCCACGTGCTCGCCGTGGATCTGCGGCACCGCCTGCTCGCCCGCCCCGGCGCGGTCCACCTGCTGCTCTCCGGCCCGATGGACGGCCCCCACGCCCTCGCGCTCGGCGAAGCCCTCCTCACGGTCCTCGCGGACGCCGGCCTCGACCCGACGGAGGCGGCCCGTGCCTCGTACCTGCTGATCGTCCAGGTCCTCGGAGCGATCGCCCTGGAAGCCGCCGAACTCCCCTCGCCCGCACCGGTCCCGCCGGTCGCCGAGCGGGTCGCGACCCGCCGGGAGCGGCTCCGCGCCGTCCCCGCCGACCGCTACCCGCGCACGGCCGGGGCGGCGGACACGATCGCGCGGTTCGTCTCCGACGAGCAGTACGCGTGGGGGCTCGACCGGGTCCTGGACGGCATC
Organism: Streptomyces sp. NPDC006197; assembly: GCF_040613865.1. Taxonomy (NCBI): domain Bacteria; kingdom Bacillati; phylum Actinomycetota; class Actinomycetes; order Kitasatosporales; family Streptomycetaceae; genus Streptomyces; species Streptomyces sp. NPDC006197. The sequence continues at coordinate 25,253 of NZ_JBEXSZ010000047.1, forward strand.
GCGGGACGGGCCGAGGGCTGAAGCGTCCTTCCGGCGTTCCGGGACCGTGGGCCTCCGATCTCACCGACCGTCACCGGGCACCCGGATCCGGGGGGCGCTGCCGTCCGGGGCGCGCGGGGCGGCGAGGGGAGTGGAGCGCCCCGGCGCGGACGCGGGGCGAGGCGCGCCAGAGGGTGCGGTCGGCCCTGGCGGGGGAGTGGGACCGGTGGGGTCGCATCTGCTCCGGGGATTCCGGTAAGGGGTGATTTCCGTGGAGCGCACAGGCGTTTGGGCGCCTTCGCCCTCTTCCGCTCGCGCTCGTCGGGACCCGCCGGGGTGTGACGCCGACTTTCGGCCGATCGTTCTCGGCCTCCCGTGCGAGGGTCGATACCAGAGCGGGCCGGTCTACGGGTAAGTTTGTCAACTGCGCACCGCACATGAACGGTTGACGACTACAGTGTGTGGCTGATGATCATCGGTAGCCTCATCGCACGTCCGTAGAACACTCCCCCCGTACACCCCCTGCAGAACACCCCGCAGTACGCCGACTCCTGGGCACGTACCAAGGACACTCATGTCTCAACTTCGCGCACCCGCCTCGCGGTCCGATCGACGCGAGGGCGGGCGGCACGGCCGGCCAGGCGCCCGCTCCGCCACCGGTACCCACAGCAACCCCCCGGCGCAGACCTCCGCACCGCTCCCCGCCGAAGCCCGCATACGCCCCCAACTCCTGCGTACCTCCGTACTTCCCGCCGTCGCGGTGGCCCTGGGCGGCGCGGCGGCCGTCCTCTTCACCATCCGCTCCACGGGAGCCAGCCCGAGCCCCGGCCTCTGGGCCGCGCTCACCGGCGCCGCAGCCCTCACCATCGCCTCCGTGACGGCCGCCGCGCTCGGCGCCGACCGGGCGGCCAAGACGATCCTCGACCGCTGCAACTCCCTGCGCCGCACCAGCGCCCGGGGCCAGAGCGAACTCCGGGCCGTCGTCGAACAGCTGCGCAGGGGAGAGGCTCCGCCGGCACCGCCGGAGCAGCCGACCGCCCCCGCCTCCGGCGACGCGTTCGACCTCCTCTCCCAGGAGTTGACCCGCTCCCACGAGGCCGCCGTGGCGGCCGTCGTGCAGGCCTCCCGGCTCTCCAGCAGCGTCGGAAACGAACAGAAGGTCGAGGTCTTCGTCAACCTCGCCCGGCGCCTGCAGTCCCTGGTCCACCGCGAGATCCAGCTCCTCGACGAGCTGGAGAACGAGGTCGAGGACCCGGAGCTGCTCAAGGGCCTGTTCCACGTCGACCACCTGGCCACCCGCATCCGCCGCCACGCCGAGAACCTCGCCGTGCTCGGCGGCGCCATCTCCCGCCGCCAGTGGTCGAACCCGGTCACCATGACCGAGGTGCTGCGCTCCTCGATCGCCGAGGTCGAGCAGTACCCGCGCGTGAAGCTCGTACCCCCGATCGACGGTACGCTCCGGGGCCATGCCGTGGCCGACGTCATCCACCTCCTCGCCGAACTCGTCGAGAACGCGACGCTGTTCTCCGCGCCGCACACCACGGTCCTGCTGCGCGCCCAGTACGTCACGGCGGGCCTCGCGATCGAGGTCGAGGACCGGGGCCTGGGCATGCCCGTCACCGAGCAGAACAAGATGAACGCCCTGCTCGCCGACCCCGACCAGGTCAACGTCGCGCATCTGCTCCAGGACGGCCGCATCGGACTCTTCGTCGTCTCGGCGCTCGCCCGCCGGCACGGCATCGCCGTGCGCCTGCAGTCCAACATCTACGGCGGCGTCCAGGCCGTCCTCGTCCTCCCGCAGGGCCTCCTCGGCTCCGACCCCGAGGGCCTCGCGCAGCACGAGCGGCAGACCGCCGCGACCGTCGGCTCCGCGGCGATCCCGCCCGACCAGGTGCAGATGCAGCCGCAGGACCGGCCCGCGGCCGCCGTCACGGCACCGGCCCAGACCCCGGGCCACGCCCCGGCCTCAGCGCCGGGCCACGCTCCGGTCCAGACCCCGGCCCCAGCGCCGGGCCACGCCCCGAGCCACGCCCCGGCCTCAGTGCCGGGTCACGCTCCGGCCCAGACTCCGGCCCCTTTGCCGGGCCAGGCACCGTCCCCCCTGCCGGGCCAGGCACCGTCCCCCCTGCCGGGCCAGGCACCGTCCCCCCTGCCGGGCCAGGCACCGGCCCCTCTGCCGCACCAGACTCCGTCCCCCCTGCCGCACCAGGCACCGGACCCGCTCGCGGCGCAGGTCACGGGGCATGTCCCCGGCCGCACCCAGGCGCCTGCGCCGGCCGGCGTGAACGGGGCGGCCCCCACCGCTCCCGTACCCTCGCCCTCCTCGGAGCGGGCCGCCGCCCGCCACGATGAGGCCCCCGTGCCCGGCTCGCACCCGTACCTCCGTACGAGCGAGCGGTCGAGCGGGTACGGAGACCCCGGTCCCGCCCCCGCGACACCGGACCGGTCGGCCGGCACCAGGCCCGTCGGCCCGCCGGACCACCTGCTCTCGCCGCTCCCCCCGGCCCCCCGTGCCGAGGAGGACGGCAGGCCCCTGCTCCCCAAGAGGCGCGCACAGGAGCACCTCGTCCCGCAGCTGCGGGACGAGCCCGTGACCCGCAGGACCGAGGAGCACGCCCTGCACGACCCGGGCCTGATGGCCGCGTTCCAGCGCGGCATCGGCCTTGCCGAATCCCAGCCCGCCCCCCACGAATCGCTGCGTCTTGGCGACGCGCACAAGGAGTAGATCACCATGGCGAGCAATGCGCCGACCGGCCATTCCTCGGACCTCGACTGGCTGCTCAGCGGACTGGTCCAGCGGGTCCCGTACACCCGCAACGCCGTCCTGCTCTCCTCCGACGGTCTCGTGAAATCCGTGCACGGCCTCGACCCCGACGCCGCCGACCACATGGCGGCCCTCGCCTCCGGGCTGTACTCGCTCGGCCGCAGCGCGGGCGCCCGCTTCGGTGACGGCGGCGAGGTCCGTCAGGTGGTCGTGGAGCTCGACTCCACCCTCCTGTTCGTCTCCACCGCGGGCTCCGGCACGTGCCTGGCCGTCCTCGCCGGGCGCGAGGCGGACGCCGCCGTCCTCGGCTACGAGATGGCGATGCTCGTCAAGAGCGTCCGGCCGTACCTGGTCACCCCCGCCAGGCAGGCCGCCGGCGCGGTCGGCGGGCGCGGGCAGTAGAGGTGACGCCCCATCAGGAAGGACCCTGGCTCGACGACGCGGCCGGGCGGCTGATCCGCCCGTACACCGTGAGCGGCGGCCGGACCAAGCCCACCACCGCCCTGGACCTGCTGTCCATGGTGATGGCGACCGGTTCGAGCCCCCAGGCTCACATGGGTCCCGAGCACAGCCTGGCCCTCGGGCTGTGCGACGGGCCCACCTCGGTGGCCGAGATCGCGGCGCACTTACGGCTTCCGGCCGTCGTGACCAAGGTCCTGCTCTCCGACCTCGTGGACTGCGGAGCGCTGACCGCCCGGGCGCCCCGCTTCCACGCCAATCCAACCGACCGTTCCTTGCTGGAGGCAGTGCTCGATGGCCTACGACAACGGCTCTGAGCGCCACGACGGCTTCGCGGCCGACCCCTTCCCCACCGCGCTGAAGATCCTGGTGGCGGGCGGATTCGGCGTCGGCAAGACGACCCTCGTGGGCGCGGTCAGCGAGATCGAACCGCTGAGCACCGAGGAGCTGCTCACCTCGGTCAGCGCGGCCACCGACAGCCTGGAGGGCGTGGAGTCGAAGACCACGACCACCGTCGCCATGGACTTCGGCCGCATCACGCTCGACGCCCGCCACGTCCTGTACCTCTTCGGCACCCCGGGCCAGGAGCGCTTCTGGTTCATGTGGGACGAACTCTCCGAAGGCGCGCTCGGAGCGGTCGTCCTGGCCGACACCCGCAGGCTCCAGGAGTGCTTCTCCGCCGTGGACTTCTTCGAGCGGCGGGGCATCCGGTTCATCGTGGCGGTCAACGAGTTCGACGGCGCCTACCGCTACGAACCGGACGAGGTGCGGGCCGCCCTCGACCTCAAGCCGGAGGTGCCGGTCGTCACCTGCGACGCCCGGATCTCCAGCTCCGGCATCCGCACCCTGCTGACCCTCGTCCAGCATCTGCTCACCACCCTCCCGGACACCGCGCCGAGCTACGGAGCAACGCCATGACCTACGACCCGACCGGTCACCTCCTGCTGACCCCCATCGACAAGGACGCGCCCGCCCGCGTGCAGCGACTGCGCGAACTTGGTCTCGGGGAGCGGCCGGAGCCGGCGTTCGACGACTTCGCCCACCGGCTCTCCGAGGTGACCGGCGCCCCGTTCTCGATGGTCAACTTCATCGACGAGAACCGGCAGTTCTTCGCGGGTCTGCACACCCCCGAGGGCACCCACTCCGGGAGCGACCTGGGCGCGGCCGCCGCGGGCGGTGGCGTCGGCCGCTTCATGGCCCGCGACCACGGCTACTGCCCGCACGTCGTGGTGCGGCGCAAGGCGCTCGTCCTGGAGGACGTCTGCGACTACCCGCGCTTCGCGGGGAACCCGGTCGTGGACGAGATCGGCATCCGTTCCTACATGGGGGCGCCGCTGATCGACCGCACCGGTGTCGCCCTCGGCACCATCTGCGTGGTCGACACCGACGTCCGGCCGTGGGGGCGTGCCGGTCTGGAGACGATCAAGGCGATGGCGGCGGAGCTCATGGAGCAGATCCACCGCCGCGAGGACGGCATGTTCTGACCGCCACCGTCCGACGACAGCCGGGAGCCCCGGTACGGCCGCTGCCGTACCGGGGCTCCCGGCTCGTGGGGGTGGGGATCAGACGTGCATGAGCTCCGGCTCCGGCGTGCGGACCAGCTCGGACAGGCGCTCCGACCAGCTGCCCTTGTCCTGGCCGAGGGCGACCTCGGCCAGCCGCAGGAGCTGGATGTCGGAGGTGCCGGCGGGGGCGAAGATGTGGTGCGCGTCCCGGAGGTAGCGCTCGATGGCCCGGTCCGTGAAGAGGCCGGCGGCGGCGTGGATCTCCATGGCGTTGCGGCCGGAGTCGATCGCCGACTCGACGTTGACGAGCTTGGCGTTCATCAGCTCGGTGTCGCAGGAGAGCCCCTGGTCGAGCAGGTGCACGGCGTGGTAAGCGGCCAGCCGGGCGGTCATCAGCCGGGACTGCATCTGACCCAGCTTCAGCTTGACCGTGGGCAGGTCGTGGAGCGGCTTTCCGTAGCGGATGCGCTCGGAGGCGAACCGCGTGGTCTCCTCCAGGATCGCCTGGTGGATGCCGAGCGAGACGGCGGTGAGGTTGGCCCGTCCGTACAGCACGCTGGAGGAGTACGCGACGGCGAGGCCGTCGCCCTCGTCACCGAGCCGGTTGGCGGCCGGCACCCGGCAGTTCTCGAAGATCAGCTCACCGAAGCTGAAGCCGTGGAGGCCCATCGCCTGCTGCTGGAGACCGGTCCTGAACCCCGGGCGATCGGCTTCGACCAGAAAGGCGGTGAGTCCCTTCGATCCCGGACCGGTCCTGACCACGACACCGTGCAGATCACCGACGTGGCTGTTGCCCACGTAGACCTTGCTGCCGTTGAGGATGTAGTCGTCGCCGTCCCGGACCGCGCTGGCGCTCATGCCGAGGACGTGACCGCCGGACTCGGGCTCGGTGACCGCGATGGTCGGCAGGCACGCGCCGGCGGCGATCTCCGGAAGCCAGGTCTTGCGCTGCTCGTCACTGCCGAAGTGGACGATCTTGGCGGTGCCCAGCTGGGAGGCCTGGACCATGGCGCCCATGGCGCCGCTGACCCGGGAGAGCTCCTCGATGATGATCGTCTTGGCCAGGTGGCCGGCGCCCATGCCGCCGTACTCCTGGCTGATCGTCGCGCCCAGCCAGCCCTGCTCGGCGATCTTGCGGGACAACTCGTGGTGGACCGTCCGGGACTCCTCCATCTCGGCTATCCGGGGTCGCACCTCACGCTCCGCGAAGTCACGGACCGTCTCCCTGAGCTCATGATGCAGCCGGCTGCTGAAGTAGTTGTCCATCCGAGTCCTCACCTGCGAAACGCCTGCTCGGCGGGTTGTCCGAACAGGTGGAGCATCGGCAGTGGTCCCGTCCCGAACAGGCCGACCCATTCATGGTGTTGATCTTTCCGGAACGGATCAATATCGCCATGAAGTTTGGCCGAAACGGAAGAGCTTGCCGATTGGATCTGACTGTGTTTCGTGTGGTCTTGGCCTTCTTGGTCGGGCCCGGGCTTCCTTCCTCATGGTCGCCTTTCTGCCACGTGCCGATGGCGGTGAAAATCACGACACAGCTTGACAAGTACGGTCATACCGCCGCATCGATCGCTTCCTCCCCAGATGGGAGGCATTCCGGAACCCCGCCCTCCCCTCCTTCCGTCGAGCTGCCGCCCCTCCTCGCCCCCCGACTCCCCCCTTCCGCTCCGCCAGGGCGGGCGCGCGAGCGCACGCGGAGGGCACGGAGATGCGTCACAGAGAGTGAACACCGCCCGCCCGGCGCACACCCGAGCGCGGGCGCCCGGAAAGGCGTGCGTGACCACCGGCGAAAGTGCGGTATTGTTCTCATGCGCGTTCGGCCAGGGGAAACCCCAGGTCAGACGGGTATCGGGACGTGGCGCAGCTTGGTAGCGCACTTGACTGGGGGTCAAGGGGTCGCAGGTTCAAATCCTGTCGTCCCGACTTGCTTTTACGCGAGTCAGAGGCCGTATCGGAAACATCCGGTACGGCCTCAACATCGTTTCTGGGGGCCGGTTGAGGACGCGGGGGGGGCATCGCGTAGGACCGCCGTGGAGATGCGTCCGCCGCGCGGTCCCGAGAAGATCCGGGCGTCGGGGAAGTGGAGACTCCGGCGGGGCTCTGAGGGCTCTTGACCCGGGACGGGAGACGCGCGGAGACTGGTGTACGGAGTATGTGTGCCTCGTAGGCGTACGCGTTTCCCCAGCGCCCCGCACGGCGCGTCACAGAGGGGAGGCCGCGCGATGGCCTTCCGACCCCTGCACCCCCCTCCCCCCGGCCGACTGCGCCCCCGCTTCTGGGCGGAGGTCGTCCTGGGAATCCTGTCCGGGCTGCTCTTCGTGATCACTCTCGTCCGGCGCGACTGGATCGAACTGCTCTTCGGCGTCGAACCGGACGCCGGGAGCGGAGCCCTGGAGTGGCTCATCGTGGCCGTCACGGCCCTGGTCACCGTCCTGTGCGCCCTCGGCGCGAGGACGGAATGGCGCCGCATCCACCCGGCGGGCGCGCACGCCGCGCGCTAGGCGGCCGGAATGAGGCGGGAGGAGGATTCCGCCATGCCTGAAGGTCCCGAGGACGTCCGGACGCTCGTCCGGCGCGCCCCGCTGAGTTTCGTGGGCACCGTCACGCGACTCGGTGACGCGCGGCTGACGGACGTACCGGTCGATGAACGGACGGCCGTCGTCCAGGTGGACACGGTGCTGCACGCCCCCGAGGCGTTCCAGAAGCTCGCGGGCAACGAGGTCACCGTGCAGCTGTCGGCCGACCTGGAGCCGCCCGCCGTCGGTGAGGCGGCGGCGTTCTTCACCGACGGAATGGTCTACGGCGACAGCCTCGCCGTCACCGAGGTCGGGCGACTGCCGGCCGACGACGTCCAGGAGAACATCGACATGGTGGCCAGGACCGCCGACGCGATGCCGTTCTCCCCGATCGAGCGCGACCTCGCGGACGAGGACATGGTCGCGCATGCCGCCGAGGCCGACGCCGTCGTGGTCGGTACGGTCGTCGGCCTGGAGCAGATGACCGCCGACCAGCCCTCCGAGCACTACCCCGACTGGTGGCGCGCCCGGATCGACGTGACCACCGTCGAGCAGGGGCAGGTCGAGCCCGGGCCGCTCGACGTGCTGTACCCCAACAGCCTCGACTTCCGTTGGTACAAGGCGCCCAAGCCCAGGGCGTCGCAGGAGGGGGTGTGGATCCTGCATGCCACCGAGGGCGAGCTGCGCGCGTGGGCGCCGTTCCAGATCCTCCATCCCGATGACCACCAGCCGGTGCAGAAGCTCGACACGCTGCAGGCCGCACGGAGGTGAGCGGACATGCCCACAGTGAAGGTCGTCGACATCACGCCCGTCGCCCTGAGCGGCGACCGGACCCAGGACGGCGAGCCGAGCCTCGCGGTCAACCCGGAGCACCCCGACCAGATGGTCGCGACCGCGTTCACACCCGACCCCATGGGAGGCCCGCTGGCCCCGGTCTACGTCTCCACCGACGGTGGGGACACCTGGGTGATGCGCAGCATCGTGCCGGGCGGCGCCCTGGGTCGGGGCACCGGCGACATCTCGGTCGGCTTCGCGTCCAAGGGAGGCACCCTGTACGCGGGCATCCTCAACGCCCAGGCAGCCGTGGAGAACATCCTCCGCATGCAGGTGCTGCGCTCTCCCGGGATCTCCTCGACCACGCCCATGGAGGTGCTCGTCTCGCGCGACGAGGAGGACCAGCCGTGGGTGGTGGCCGGCAGCGTGAACGTGAACGGCACGGTCCGCGACCGCGTCTACGTGGCCAACAACGATTTCGGCCAAGGCACCGGCCAGACCGCGACGGTGGACGTCTCGGGCAGTGCCCGGACGGCGGGGCCGCCGGCCGGCTTCACGCGCCATGCCATCGAACGGCGCACGACCACGGGCCAGGACGGGCCGCCGGTGCGGGTGGCCCTGCATCCCGCCGGCACCGTCTACGCGGTGTTCCAGAGCTGGCAGCAGAGGTCGGGACCGAACGTCTTCTTCGACGTCGTGGTCACGCGGGACGACAACGGTGGCGTCGGGGCGACTCCGTTCGAGGACCTCAAGGACGCGGTGGACTCCGCCCCGGGCCAGCGCGTCGACACCCACCGCTTCGTGAAGTTCGGCGCGATGATGGGACAGGACCGCCTCGGCGGCGACCTGTCGATCGCGGTGGACCCGACGAACCCCGGGAGCGTCTGGGTGGCCTGGTGCGACCGGGTCGGCGGGCTGACGGGCACGGACTACACCCTGCACGTACGGCACTCCACCGACCACGGACAGACCTGGTCCACCGACGTGCGCACCCTCACCAACGCCAAGAACCCGGCGCTGGCGGTGAACACCGACTCCCTGCTCGGGCTGGCCGGCCAGCGGTTCCTGGAGGGGGCCTGGAAGACCGTGCTGGAGCTGACGGGTGACGACTGGCAGACGCCCCCGGAGCGGCACGTGCTGCACCAGGCGCCGGCGAACATCCCGGTGCGGCGGGGCCTGCCGTACCTGGGCGACTACATGCGGCTGCTCACGGTCGGCCGGGACTTCTACGGGGTGTTCTCGGGCAACAACACGCCCGACCCGGCCAACTTCCCCGAGGGGGTCACGTACCAGCGCCACGCCGACTTCACCAGCCACCAGCTGCTCGACCTCGACAACCTGACGCTCGTACCGCCGTCCATCGACCCGTTCTTCTACCACTGGGCCGCCTGACCCGGGCCATGACCGGGGCGCCCGCCGCCGGCGGGTGCCCCGGGCGTTTCCGTGGGGCTAGGAGAGCGCGCTGAGGCAGAACTGCACGAGGCCGGCGTCGACGTCGAGGACGATCTTCTTCATCTCCGGCCACGGCGGGTGGAAGTCCATGCCCCATTCGATCGTGAAGGCCAGGATCCTTTCCTCGTCCGCCCCGACGATGTGGCGCGCGTACGTGTAGTCGTCGCTGGTGCCGCAGGTCGGGTAGAGGTCGAAGGCGGGCTTGGGGGTGTAGACCTTGCCCCGCACGCCCTTGAGGGCCTTGCAGAACTGCTGGGCGAGCAGGGCGGCGTCGTCGGCGTCCGGTTTCGGGATGAACTCCGCGTAGAGCAGGTCGTCCCGCAGGCCGCGCTTGCCGTCGAAGGCGGGGTTCTGGAAGTTCCTGGTCGGGTCGTCCGACTGGCTGTCGTCGTCGCCCCAGACGTAGAGCATGTTCTGGGTGTAGCTGTGGACGTCGACGAACCAGCGGGTGCGTATGAAGTGCTCGATCAGCCAGCGGACGTTGCGCGTCTCCGGTTCCGAGAAGGGTTCGGGGCCTTGGTACACCTGGTTGGGGTCGGCCGGGTCGTCCGAGACCCGGACGGGGGCGAGTGGGTGGAAAGCGGTTCTGAAGTCGAAGAGGAAGTCGAAGTTGCGGTTGATGTCGACGCCGATCGCCTGCGGGTCCCCGCCGGACTGGGCCGGGTTGCGGTTGCGGCGCCAGTCGGGGTCGACGGTCTGGCTGTAGCGCCGGCCGTCGGGGTTGACGAGCGGGAAGACGACGACGTCGAGTTCCTCGACGACCGTGCGGACCTGGTCGGCGGTGAAGTGCGTACCGCCGTACGCCAGGCCCGTGCCGCCCGCGTACGCGTGCAGCAGGTCGGCCGCGAGGTTGACGAGGATCTCGCAGCTGCCCCACTCCCGGGCGTGCACGCCGCCGGTGAGGACGACGGCGTCCTTGGGTGCGAGGCGGTGGGTGCCGATGCGCAGGGCGTGGCAGGTGCGGCCCTGGACGGAGGGCTCGGGAAGTTCGATGAGGTCGGTGGTGGTCGGGAACGCGGTGGCCAGGCTGGTCAGACCGGACTCGACCTCGACGACGTTGAAGTACGGCATGGCGTCCCTCCTGGGTCCTTCCTAGGAGTCCTTCACCTTGAGGGCGAGTCCCTGGGGAAGGGCGTCCTCGGGAGCGAAGCGGTCGCCCTCGCCGACCTCGGCCTGGCGGGCCCGCCCGACGGCGGTGGCGTCTTCGACGATGGTGACGGTCACGCCCTCGCGTTCGAGGGCCTCGGCCTCGTCGGGGGTGACGTAGGCGTCGATGGTGCAGCTGCCGTCCTCGGCCTGGCGGACGCGCCCACCGACATCGGGGTGGGCATCGCGCAGGAGGGCGCGCAGGGTGTCGGCGTCCCTGGCGGCGACCCGGGCGCGCAGGATCGTGCGGTCGTCGGACATGACGGGGCCTCCTTCGGGCGCCGTCGGGCCCACATCGGAGAGCGGAAGCCGGGGCCGGCATCGAAGGGCCGGGACCGGGCGCGACGGACGGCGCGACGAGCGCTCGCGGGGACGACGGTACATACACACGTACGTGGTCATGTACGGATATATCCGATGTGTACCTCGTATTCTCAGCGTGCGCTTCCGCCGTAGAAGGCGTCAAGAGGCGGCTCGGGCATGCGGCCGAGCAGGCTGTCGAGGCCCGCGAGCAGTTCCTGTTCGTCGTACTCGGCGAAGAGCATGGAGTCCCTGTGCCGGATGAACCGGTCCGGGAACTTGACCGACCGGAACGAAGCCTGGTTCGGGTTCCGGGGGCGTTCGCCGCGACCGCGGCCGTCGACCCGCCCGGGGTTACCAGGGCGGTCATCGGCGTGCTCCCGTCACGAGACCGACGAGCTGGGCCGTACGGTCGGCGAGGGCGGCCAGATCGCCGCTCTCGCAGGCGTCGCCGACGAGGGGGCTGCCCATGCCGAGCGCGGTGGCACCCGCCCGGAGGTAGCCGGGGGCGTCGTCGAGGCCGATGCCACCGGTGGGCACGAGCGGTACGCCGGGGAACGGCGCGCGGACGGCGCGGACGTACTCCGGGCCTCCGACGGCGGCGGGAAACAGTTTCACCATGGAGGCCCCCGCGTGCCACGCCGTCAGGATCTCCGTCGGAGTGAGAACGCCGGGCAGCACCGGGACTCCGAGCCGGCGGGCCTCGGCGATCACCTCGGGCTGGGTGGTCGGGGTGATGAGGTACTCGGCGCCCGCGGCCACCGCCGCCTCGGCCTCGCGCGGGGTGGTGACCGTGCCGGCGCCGAGCGTGAGGCCGTCGGGCAGGTCCTGCGCGTACTCGCGCAGAGCGGCGAGGACCCCGGGGGTGGTGAGCGTGAACTCGATCGCGCGGATGCCTCCCCGGCGCAGGGTGTCGGCGACTTCGGGGAACCGGTCGGCGGAGCTGGAGCGCAGGATCGCCACGACGGGCATGGCGGCGAGTGCGGCTGAGAGAGCGGTCATGACGTCTCCTGGGGGACGAGATCGTCGAACGGCACGGCCGGAAGTCCGGCGATGCCCGGGCGGCAGACGAACAGCCGGCCGGCGTGGCGTTCTTCGTGCAGCTGCTGGTGTGTCAGTTCTTCGGTCGCCGTCGTGATCACGAGGGTGTCGAGGGCGGGGCCGGCGAAGACGACGCCGGACACGTGCGAGGTGCCGACGTGCACGACGGTGTGGCAGGTGCCGTCGGGTGCGAAGGCGCGAACCTGGCCCCCTCCCCGGACCGCGACCCACACATTGCCGTCGCGGTCGACGGTCAGGCCGTCCGGGAGACAGCCTTCGATCGAGGCGAAGGGCCGACGACCGCTGGGAGTGCCGGTGGCGAGGTCGTAGTCGAACACGTCGACACGGCCGGCCGGAACGGACGTGCGAGGTCGTGGCGGCTTACGCCGATGTGCTGGACGAGGTGGCCGAGCCCCGGTTCGTCGAGTGGGACCTGTGGCCCGGCAACTGCATGGTGCGTGACGGTCGGATCGTGGCGATCCTCGACCACGAGCGGGCGTTCTACGGCGATCCGTTGATGGAGTTCGGCTTCGCCGGGAGCGGTTCGAGAGCTTTCGGGGCTCCACGGCGTTCGTCCGCGGCTACGGCCACCGGGCGTTCACCGCCGCCGAGCGGACTCGCCGGCAGTCGTACGGCCTTCACCTTGCTCTGGTCCAGATCATCGAGACGGACTTCCGGGCGCAGGCCGACACCGCACCGTACGACCGGGCCTGTGGACGACTGCGGGAGACCGTGGCCCTGCTCGGCGGGCAAGGGGGCTGACGGTCTCCGGGCGGGCGGTGCGGCCGAGGCCTGCCCGGGAGCCCTTCGGTTGTCTTCTCTTGGAGTCGGTCCAACATATTTCAACATCTTGATGGGCGGGGTGTCCGATTGCCCACGTAGTAAGCGATTGCCGTGGTCAGGGCTCCATTCCAGGTCTCGGTAACGGCGACGTATCGATCTGAAACCTCCTGGATGCGCTGTTGACTTTTGATGGAAACGGCGATTTTCTGTGGTGCATCGAGTTGATTGACGACTGACTGTGGCGACCTCGACACCCCGAAGCCCCAGTCACCCGCTCTCGCAACGTCGTTGGACAGGACCGGAACCGTCGTTCCCTCTCCCTCGCCACGACCCTCCGCGAGCCCACCTGAATCTGCGCCTCACCGGTCGGCCGTGTGCGGCCCGTTCGAGCAAGGGGAATGACATGTTCACTGAACACAACCGGCGGCCGATGGCAGTGGCCGTCCTGGGCCTGGCCTCCGTCCTCGCACTGACCTCCTGCTCCAGCGGTCAGCAGGCAGCCGGCTCGGGGGGCGGAGACGTCGCCAAGGTCGACGGCAAGATATCCCTGACCTACCTCCAGAAGCAGGGCGACCAGGAGTACTTCGTCGGCGAGGCGGCCGGAGCCAAGGCCAAGGCCGACGAGCTCGGCATCGACCTGAAGGTCGTCAACCTCGGCACCGACGCCAACAAGACCATCAGCGAGGCCCAGTCGGCGATCTCGCAGAAGAGCAACGGCCTGATCGTCGTCGTCCCCGACCCGGCCGTCGGACCCCAGGTCGCCCAGATCGCCAAGGACGCCAAGGTCGCCCTGCTCACCTCCGACGACCAGATCTGCACGACGGGGCCGGACCCGTCCGCCTGTCCGGCCGACGCCCTGGTGCCCCGGATCGGCTTCAGCGGCGCCCAGATGGGCGGCGAGGTCGGCAAGCGCGCCGCCGCGGAGTTCAAGAAGGCCGGCTGGAACCCCGCCGAGACCCGCACCATCTCCGCGTGGAAGCAGGACGTGACCGTCTGCACCGACCGCGTCAAGGCCTCCAAGGACGCCTTCGCCGCCAACTCCGGCGCCAAGGTGCAGAACATCGACGTTCCCACGGACAACAGCCCCACCGGAGCGCAGGACAAGATCGCGGCCACGATCACCGCGAACCCGGGCGTCAAGCACTGGGTGGTCTGGGGCTGCAACGACGAGAACGTCCAGGGCGGGGTGACCGCACTGGAGAACGCCGGCTTCAAGGCCGACGACGTCATCGGCGTGGGCCTCGGCGCCTACCTGGCCTGCAAGAACTGGAGCTCCGACAAGCCCTCCGGAATGAAGGCCGCGCTGTTCATCAACGGCAAGGACGTCGGCGCCCTGGCCGTGCAGACGATGTACGACAAGCTCAAGAACGGCAAGGCCTTCCCCAAGGAGGCCTTCGCCCCGACCACGATGGTCGACGCCTCCACCTGGAAGTCCGCCGGAGTCACCTGCGGCTGAGCCGCAGCCCCTCGGCGCCGGTGCGGCGGCCCGTCCCGCTCGCCGCACCGGCTTCTCCCGCCGCCCGGCACTCCGTCGGCCCCTTCCCGTCCCTCCAGTCCGTGAGGCCAGCATGACCACACCCGGCACCCGACCCCCCACGCCGACGACCCCAGGCGCCGGTGTCGCCGTCGAGAACATCATCAAGCGCTTCGGCGCCGTCCAGGCCCTGGGCGGAGTCACCCTGACCTTCCCCCCGGGGCAGGTCACCGCCCTCATGGGCGAGAACGGCGCAGGCAAGTCCACGCTGCTGAAGATCCTCACCGGCGACCACCAGCCCACCGAAGGACGCGTCCTCCTCGACGGCACGCCGGTCTCGTTCGCCTCACCGCAGGACGCGCGCAAGGCCGGGATCCGCATCATCCCGCAGGAGCCGGAGATCATCCCGCACGTCTCCGTGGCCGAGAACGTCTACGCCGGCTCCCTTCCCCGCAAGGCGGGCCGACGCCTCGACCGCGCCGAACTGCGCCGCAGGATCACCGCAGACCTGGCCCGGCTCGGCTTCGAGAAGGTCATCGACCCCGACCAGCTCGGCTCCGAACTGACCCCGGCCCAGCGCCAGTTGGTGGAGATCCTGCGCGCCCTCACCGGCGAGGCCAAGGTCATCGCCTTCGACGAGCCGACCTCCTCGCTCGCGGAGAACGAGGCCGAGGCCCTGTTCGCCCTCATCGGCCGGCTGCGCGCCCAGGGCATCGCGATCATCTACGTCTCCCACCGCATGAAGGAGATCTTCCGGCTCGCGGACCGGATCGCGGTGCTCCGCGACGGCGCCTCCGCCGGCGTCCTCGACGCCACGGCGACCACCGAGGGCGAGGTCGTACGGATGATGGTGGGCCGTGACCTCTCCTCGCTGTTCGTACGGCAGGACGTCGCCCGGGACGAGGTCGTCCTGGAACTGGACGGCGTCACCACCGACGACGTCACCGACATCAGCCTCCGGATCAGGGCCGGAGAGGTGGTCGCCCTCGCCGGGCTGATGGGCGCCGGGCGTTCGGAGCTGGGCCTCGCCCTCGCCGGTGACCGCCCCCTGCGCTCCGGGCGGATCACCCTGAACGGCCGCCCCCTGCGGCTGCGCAGCCCCAAGGACGCCATCCGGGCCGGCATCGGCCTGGCCCCGGAGGAGCGCAAGGCCCAGGCCCTCTTCCTGCAGCGGTCCATCCGTGACAACACCTCCCTGGTCAGCCTGGAGCGGCTGCGCCGGATGCGTTTCGTCCGCAGCGGCCAGGAGAAGGCCGTCGCCCAGGAGTTCTCCGACCGGCTCAGGGTGCGCACCCCGTCCATCGAGCACGAGGTGCGCAAGCTGTCCGGCGGCAACCAGCAGAAGGTCGTCCTCGCCCGGTGGCTGCTGCGCCGGCCGAAGGTCCTGATCCTCGACGAGCCCACCCGCGGCATCGACATCGGCGCCAAGGCGGAGATCTACCGGATCATCGCCGACCTGGCACGGGACGGCGTCGCCCTGCTCGTGATCTCCTCCGAACTCCCCGAGGTGCTCGGCCTCGCCGACCGCGTCGTGGTGATGCAGAACGGCCGCATCACCGGCGAACTCGACCGGGCCGAGGCGACCGAGGAATCGATCCTCAACCTCGCCATGGCCGACGACCTCGCCCCCCTGGACGCCGCCCCCACCCCGGCCGCCGACCGGCCCCGTACCGACTCCGCCCATGGAGGCCCCCGATGACCACCGCCACCACCTCCCCGGTCGAGACCGAGAAGGCCCCCACAGCCGCGCGCAAGCGCTCGCCGCTGGCCGCCCTGGGCGGGCAGAACCTCAGCCTCATCGGTGCGCTCGTCGTGGTCCTCGGACTGTTCGGCGCCCTCAACGAGAACTACCTGAGCTGGTCCAACATCCAGGTCATCGGCGAAGCCGTGACGATCACCGGACTGCTCGCCATCGTCCAGACCGTCGTCATCATCTGCGGCGGCCTCGACATCTCGGTCGGCTCACAGGCCGGCCTGGCCTCCGTGGTCAGCGCGATGGCCTTCACCTCGGCCGGCTCCAACCCCTACCTCGGCATGGGCGCCGCCCTCGTCATCGGAGTGCTCGTCGGCATCGTGAACGGCGTGGCGATCGTCTACGGACGGGTCAACCCCACCATCGCCACCCTCGCCGGACTCGCCGCGTACAAGGGCGTCGCCCAGCTGGTCTCCGACGGCCGGGCCCAGGGCTACGTCCTCAACGACCCGGTCTTCGTGTTCCTCGGCCGCGGAAAGATCGCCGGCCTGCCGGTGATGATCTGGATCCTCATCGTCGTCGCGATCGCCGTGCACGTGATGCTCAAGTACACGGACATCGGCCGCAACCTCTACGCGATCGGCGGCAACGACACCGCCGCCCGTCTCGCCGGCATCAACATCAACAAGTACCTCGTCGCGGTCTACGCCCTCATCGGCGTGGTCGCCGCCGTCGCCGGCATCCTGCTCACCGCCCGCACCGGCTCCGGCCAGCCCGTCTCCGGCAGCGAGGGCCTCGAACTCAAGGCCATCACCGCCGCCGCGCTCGGCGGCTGCGCCCTCAAGGGCGGCAAGGGCGGCGTGGGCGGCACCCTGCTCGCCGTCGCCCTGCTGGGCGCCCTGGAGAACGGCCTGACGGTCCAGGGCATCAACACGTTCTGGCAGAACGTCGCCCAGGGCGCCCTGCTCGTGGCCGCCGTGGTGATCCAGCAGCGCCGCAACGGTGAACGAGCCGTCGGACTTCCGCACTGACCGTACACACGGACGAGGCCCGCCCCCTGAGGGGAGCGGGCCTCTCGGCGTGCCGGCGACCGCCAGGAACGGATGCCGGAGGCAGTGTCGTCCGGCGGGAAGCGGATCGGGGCCGGCCGGGCCCTCCGCGAACGTGAGCCTCAAGGCGACGTACCGCCCGGCGAGGGCACGGGATCGAAGCTCCTCCGGACACAGCCGACGCTCGCGTCGAGAGGGAAGCACGTCGCCAGGGGCCCATCACCGTCCTCGACGGTCGGCTTGTCGTACGGGGCGGCGTACGCGGTATGCGCCGCGGTGCCCCGGGCCGTCGGGCCGGGGGCCGCCCTCGCGGCCCGCCGAGAGCGGTGGACCACCAGGTCCGCCACCTGGGGGAGACGGCAAAGAGCCCTCCCACGGGGTGGGAGGGCGGGAGGGAGAGCCGGGGCAGGTGCGGCGCGAGAAGGGCGGAAGCCGGCGCCATGCCGGTTCCCGGGGCGACGAGGCCGGGGCTCGGGTGCACGGGGGACGCACCCGAACCCCGGCCTCGCCGGGCGTTCCTACTCCTCGGTGGGGCCGAGGTCGGGCGTGTCGCGGAAGTCGACGGTACGGCCGCGGGGGCCCGCGTGGAGTTCCAGGACGACGATCTCGTTCGTACCGGGGCGCAGGACCGGAGCCGGGACGTACAGCGACTTCTGAGGGCCGCGGGACCAGTAGCGGCCGAGGGCGAAGCCGTTGACCCAGGCGTTGCCCTTGGTCCAGCCGTCGAGGTGCAGGAAGGTGTCGGCCGCCTCGGTGACCTCGAAGGTGCCCCGGTGGAAGGCCGGCCCCACGGGGGTCGTCGTGGTGGCCGCGAAGGGGACGTCCTCCAGCGCGGTGAGCGGGAGCGACCAGTTCGTCCAGGCCGTCGGCTCGGCGCCGTCTAGGAGGACCTTGCCGAGCAGGCCCTTGCGGTCGTGGATGCCCTGTCCGTAGTTCACCCGGCCCTGGTTCTCCACCAGGATCGAGAGCACGCTGCCGGCCCGGGGGACCGTGAAGGCCAGGGCGTGCTCGTGGTTCTCGCGCTCCAGGACGCCCACCGGCTGACCGTCGACGAAGACCTGGGCGCGGTCGCGGACGTGCTCGATCTCCAGCAGCGCGGGACCGCGCAGGAGCAGGGCGGTCTCGTACAGGACGAAGCCGAAGTCCTGCTCCAGCTCCTCCATGGTCAGCGGCCGCCGGGAGTCGATCCGCGGCGCCAGCCCGGCCGTGCTCGGCAGCAGCTCGGCGCTCTCCGTCAACGCGACCGCCGGGAGGGCCAGTTTGGCGCCCGGAGAGGGGACGGGGCCGTCCGGCACGGGCGCGTACTTGGCGATGATGTCGCGGAAGGCGGTGTACTTCTCCGTCGGGTCCCCGGCCTCGTCGAGCGGGGCGTCGTAGTCGTACGACGTCACGGTGGGCCGGTAGGTGTGCTTGTCGTTGGCGCCGTTGGTGAAGCCGAAGTTGGTGCCGCCGTGGAACATGTAGAAGTTCACCGAGGCGCCGGTGGCGAGGAGTTCGTCGAGCTCGCGGGCCGCGTCCTCCGGGTCGCGGACCACGTGGCGCGCACCCCACCGGTCGAACCAGCCGATCCAGAACTCCGTCGTCATCAGCGGCCCCTCGGGGCGCTGCGCGCGCAGGGCGGTCAGGTGTTCGGCCGACCGGCTGCCGAAGTTGGCGGTGGCGAGGACGCCGGGCAGCGCGCCCCGCTCCAGGTCGACCGGCTGGTCGCAGGTGAAGAGGGGGACGTCGACCCCGCAGGTGCGCAGCGAGTCGGCGATGTGCTCCAGATAGGCGGTGTCGTCGCCGTAGGCCCCGTACTCGTTCTCCACCTGCACGGCCAGGACCGGACCGCCCTGCGAGGCGAGGTACGGCCGGAGCGGGGTGAGCAGGCGGGTGAAGAAGTCGTCCACCGCCGCCAGGAACCGGGGGTCGCGGGAGCGCAGCTGGATGTCCGGCTCGGTGAGCAGCCAGGAGGGCAGGCCGCCGCCCTCCCACTCGGCGCAGATGTACGGGCCGGGCCGCAGCAGGACGTGGAGTCCTTCGGCGGCGGCGAGGTCGAGGAAGCGGGGGAGGTCGAGCCCGCCGTCCATCACGAAACGGTCGGGGCGCGGCTGGTGGAGGTTCCAGGGGACGTAGGTCTCGACGGTGTTGAGCCCCATGAGCCGGGCCTTGCGGAGCCGGTCCTGCCACTGCTCGGGGTGGACCCGGAAGTAGTGCAGCCCGCCGGACAAGAAGCGGAAGGGTTGACCGTCGAGCAGGAATCCGGCCTTGTCTGTCTGGAGATCGGGCATGCGCTGTGTGCTCCTGTAGGTGAAGGGTCGTGCGGGGCCGGGACGTCACCCCGATATGTTTACGCAAACACGCGGGGCGCGGCAAGCCCTTTCCGCGGGCTTGCGGGGGCGGAGCCGCGATGGGGCTCCGCCCCCGCGTCGAGCGGGTTACTTGTTGACGGTGAAGCCCTGGTCCTTGCCGTACTTGACGCTGGCGTCCTGCCAGGCCTTCAGGCCGTCGGAGAGCTTGGTCGGGGAGACGTAGGCCTTGCCGACGGTGTCGTTGAAGATCGAGTTCGCGTACACCTGGAAGGGCAGGTAGGACCAGTCGGCGCCGACGTTGCGGGCGGACTCGGCGAAGATCTGGTTGGCCTGCTGACCGCCGAAGTACGGGAACTTGGTGTCGAGGAAGGCCTTCGACTCCAGGTCGGCGCGGGTCGCCGGGAAGGCTCCCGCGGCGACGCGGGCGCTCGCGCCGGCTCCGGTGGTGGCGTACTCGGTGAAGGCGTAGGCGAGTTCCTTGTTCTTGGCGGCCTTGGGGACGGCGAGGGAACTGCCGCCGTTCTCAGCGGTGACCTTGTCGCCCTTCGTCCACTGCGGGAGCGGGGCGACGCGCCAGTCGCCGGAGGCGGAGGCGACGCCCGAGGTGAAGTTGGCGGGCATCCAGGCGCCGATGGAGAGGGTGGCGATGGAGCCGTCGGCCAGGCCCTTGTACCAGGCGTCGCTCCAGGAGCTGACGGGCGCGACGAGCTTCTCGTCGAGGAGCTTCTGCCAGGTGGCGGCGTACTTCTGGGTGCCCTCGTCGCCGAAGTCGATGGTGACGTCGGCGCCGTCGCTCTGGTAGGGGCGGCCGCCGGCCTGCCAGATCATGCTGGTGGTGGCGCCGGCGTCGCCGGTGTCGTTGGTGATGAAGATCTTGGGGTCGGCCTTGTGCAGGGCGCGGGCGGCCTCCACGTACTCGTCCCAGGTGGTCGGCACCTTGATGTGGTGCTTGTCGAAGACCTTCTTGTTGTAGAAGAACGCCATCGGGCCGGAGTCCATGGGCAGCGCGTAGATCGACTTGTCCTCGGTGACCGCGTTCCAGGGGCCGCTGGTGAAGCTGGTGCCGTACTTCTGGGCGCCGTAGGAGGAGAGGTCCTCGACGGACTTGCCGATGGTGAACTGGCCGAGGGCGTAGTACTCGACCTGGGCGACGTCGGGGGCGCCGGAGCCGGCGGCTATCGCGTTCTGCAGGGCGGTGTACTGCTTGTCGCCGGTGCCGGCGTTGACCAGTTCGACGTCGACCTTGGGGTACTTCTTCTCGAAGTCCTCCACGACCTTCTTGAGCGTGGGTTCCCATGCCCACACGGTGATCTTGCCGCCCTTCTCCAGCGCGGCGTTGACGTCCTTCGGACCGCTGTCGCCGCCTCCCGTGTCCGAGGCGTCGGAGCCGCAGGCCGTGGCGGTCAGCGTGAGCGTGGCGACAGCGGCGATCGCGCCGAGCAGTCTGCGGGTGGTGTGGATGCGCATGGGAGGTGCTCCTGGTCGGTGGTGCGGGTGGGAGGAACTTCCGGGAGAGGGGTGGATCGGGGCGGGGCGGTCGTCGCTCGACGCTTTCGGCGGCCGGTCATTCCTTGACGCTGCCGGCGGCCAGGCCGGACTGCCAGTACCGCTGGAGGAGGAGGAAGACGGCCACGATCGGCACGATCGTGAGCAGGGAGCCGGTGATGATGAGGTCGAAGACGGCCTCGCCGCCGGCGGTCTGGGCCTGGGCGTTCCAGGCGTTGAGCCCGAGGGTCAGCGGGTACCAGTCGGGGTCCTTGATCATGATCAGCGGCAGAAAGTAGTTGTTCCAGGTCGCGACCATGGAGAACAGCAGGACGGTGACGATGCCCGGGGTGAGCAGGGGCAGGGCGATGGTGAAGAAGGTGCGCAGCTCGCCGGAGCCGTCGATGCGGGCGGCCTCCAGGAGTTCGGTGGGGACGGCCTCGGAGGCGAAGACCCACATGAGGTAGAGGCCGAAGGGGGAGATCAGGGAGGGGATGATGACGGCCCAGGGGGTGTTGGTCAGTCCCATGGAGCTGAACATCAGGAAGGTGGGGACGGCGAGCGCGGTGCCAGGCACGGCCACGGCGCCGATGACGACCGCGAAGACGGCCTTGCGGCCGGGGAAGTCGTACTTGGCCAGGGCGTAGCCGCCCAGGACGGCGAGGACCGTGGCGCCGCCCGCGCCGGCGGCGACGTACAGCAGGGTGTTGAGGAGCCAGCGGACGAAGACGCCGTCGTCGTAGGTGAGGGTGCGGCCGATGTTGTCCCAGAAGTGCGTGTCGTCGGCGAACCACAGGCCGAAGGAGTCGAGCAGGCCCTTCTGGTCCTTGGTGGCGTTGATGAGCAGCCATGCCAGCGGCAGCAGGGTGTAGACGAGGACCAGGCCGGTGACCAGGGTCAGCGGGATGCTGGGGCGCGGGTTCAGCGGGGTGTGCGGGCGCCGCTTGCGGCGCCGGGGCGCGACGGGCGTGACGGCCGCGGTGGACGGGCCGGGTTCGGCGGCTTCGGTCTCCGCCGTCATGGTCAGGGAGGTGGTCATCGGCTCAGCCCTTCCGCATGCCGCGCAGCTGGACCGCGTAGGCGATGATCGCGGTGATGACGCCCATCACGATCGCCACGGTCGCCGCGTAGTTGTGCTGCTGGCCCGAGAAGGACAGCGAGTAGGTGTAGAGGTTGGGGGTGAAGTCGCTGGTGATGGCGTTGGGGGCGAGCTTCTGCAGGATGCTGGGCTCGTTGAAGAGCTGGAAGCTGCCGATGATCGAGAAGATCGTGGCGATGACCAGTGCGCTGCGGATCGCCGGGAGCTTGACCGAGCGCACCACCCGCCATTCCCCCGCGCCGTCGATGGCCGCGGCCTCGTAGAGCGAGCGGGGTACGACCTTGAGCGCCGAGTAGAAGATCAGCATGTTGTAGCCGACGAACTCCCAGGTCACGATGTTGCCGATGGAGGCCAGGACCAGGGACGGCGAGAGCGGATCGGGCAGCGAGGTCCCGAAAGTGTCGTTGATGTTTCCGACCAGGCCGAACTGCGTGCCGTACATGAAGCCCCAGATCAGGCCGGCGACGACGGCGGGCACGGCGTACGGCAGGAAGATCGCGACCCGGAAGAAGGTCTTGCCGTAGAGCCGGCCGCTGTCGATGGCCAGGGCCGCCAGGAGGGCGATGCCGAGCATGATCGGCACCTGGACCAGCAGGAAGAGCCCGACGCGCACCAGTCCGTCCCAGAAACGGGGGTCGGAGAGCGCCTCACCGTAGTTGTCGAGGCCGACGAACGTGGTCCCGCCGATGAGCCGGTCCTGGAAGAGACTCAGGTATACGGCGTAACCGATCGGCGCGAGGAACACCAGACCGAAGACCCCGACGAACGGGCCGGCGAACCCCCATCCCACCCAGGCCTCCTTGCGGAGGCGGAAACGGGATCCACGGCGGGGCGGTGGCACCGCCCGTGCTGACGTCGACAGGAGCGTCATGTCTTGGTCCTAGCGTCGGTGACCGACCGGTCGGGAGACGGGGAGCGAGGTGAAGGGGCCTGAGGCCGAGAATCGACCCTGTGAAAGGGGCTGGCCGATGCGAAATGTTTACGCAATCATCGGTAAGGTGATGGTGACATTCCCGCTGGGGGGCGTCAAGCACGAACTGGCAGCGAACGGGAGGGAATCGAGTGACCGAGCAGAACGCGACCGGTCGGTCGGTGGCCGTGAACGACGGCCGACGAGGAGCGCGGGGCAGGCCACGCCGGGTCTCCATGGCGGACGTCGCCCAGCGGGCAGGGGTCTCCTCGCAGACGGTGTCCCGTGTGTCCAATGGGGACGCGGCCGTCGTCGAGGCGACGCGCAAGAAGGTCCTCGACGCGATGAAGGAGCTGGGATATCGCCCCAACAGCGCGGCTCGCGCCCTCAAGCGGGGTGACTTTCGAGCCATAGGCGTCATCATCAGGGGTCTCACCAGCACGGGCAACGTCCGGACCCTGGACGCCGTCGCCAGCTCGGCGTCCCGCGCCGGCTACGCGGTCACCCTCATCCCGCTCGACGCCCCCACGCAGGACAACGTCAAGGGGGCCTTCACCCGCCTCGACGAGCTGGCCGTCGACGCCGTCGTGCTGATCATGGAAGTGCACCTCCTCGATGCCGCTGCCCTCACCCTGCCGCCGCACGTCAAGGCGGTCGTGGTGGACTCGGACGCCACGGGGCGCTTCCCGGTGGTGGACACGGACCAGCGGCAGGGCGCCCGCTCCGCGGTGCGGCACCTGCTCGGCCTCGGCCACTCCACGGTGTGGCACGTCGCGGGACCCGAGGAGTCCTTCGCCGCAGGCCGTCGTGCCGAGGCGTGGGAGGCGGCGCTGCGCGAGGAAGGGCGCACGGTGCCTCCCGTGCTGCACGGCGACTGGACTCCCGAATCGGGTTACGAAGCGGGCCTGAGGCTCGCCGACGAGGATTCCTGCACGGCGGTCTTCGTGGCCAACGACCAGATGGCCCTCGGTGTGCTGCGGGCCTTCCACGAACGCGGCGTGCGCGTCCCCGAGGACGTCAGCGTCGTCGGCTTCGACGACATCCCCGAGGCGGCCTCCTTCATTCCGCCCCTGACCACGGTCCACCAGGACTTCGCGCAGGTCGGAGCGCTGTGCGTCGACGCCGTCCTGCAGGAGCTGGCGGGCGAGACGGTGACGGGGGTGCGGCTCGTGGCGACCACCCTGGTGGAACGGAGCAGCACGGCGCCCCCCGGCGCGCGTGGACAGGAGCGCTGAGACCGCACGCCCGGGGATGAAGAAGGGGCGCCGGAAGAGTCGTGCCGACCGGACACCACGGAAAGGGGTCGGCAGGAGGGTCGGACAGACCGAGGGCGGCGGGGTCGCCACCCGGGCTTCCGGATCACTTCTCGGATCTTCCCGGTCGTTTCTCGAACGGGCTCGCCGTCGACATCGGAGTGAATGACATGACCCTGGAATCCGTCCTCGCCCACTCCCGGCACTGGCCGATCCGCCCCGCTTCGCTGGCGCTCGACGGCGAGGTGCTGACGGTGGAGGCGGGTGCCGGCACCGATGTCTTCGCCAACCCCTTGACCGGCGAGGTCAGAAACGACGCGGCCCGTGCCCTTCTCGTCCCTCCCGAGGGGGACTGGCAGTTCTCGGCCCGCGTCGGCGTGGGCTTCCGGGCCCCCTGGGACGCCGGCGCCGTGGTCGTCTGGTCCGCGCCGGACACATGGGCCAAACTCAACCTCGAACAGTCGCCCGACGGCCGGCCCACCGTGTATTCCGTGGTCACCCGGGGGCTCTCGGACGACGCGGTGGGGTGGACCCTCGACAGCGGCCCGGCATGGCT
The DNA here is from genome assembly GCF_040613865.1 of Streptomyces sp. NPDC006197. Taxonomy (NCBI): domain Bacteria; kingdom Bacillati; phylum Actinomycetota; class Actinomycetes; order Kitasatosporales; family Streptomycetaceae; genus Streptomyces; species Streptomyces sp. NPDC006197. Next base: position 49,782 of record NZ_JBEXSZ010000047.1, read on the forward strand.
GCGCATCAGCCGCATCGACGACGGCTTCGCCTTCCATGTGTCGCTCGACGGGAGTTCCTGGCGGTTGGCGCGCCAGTTCGGTCTGGGGCCCGTGACGGATCTGCGGGTCGGCATCGAGGTCCAGTCTCCGGTGGGGCAGGGCTGCACGGTCCGATTCGACCGCATGACGCTGACCTCGACGCGGCTGGCGCACCTCTTCGACGGGCGCTGATCGCTGCGCGGCGACCGCGCCATTGCCACCGGGGCCTGGGGCACGGCGCCGCACCCGGCCGCGACGACCGCGACCGCGGCTTGTGCGTGACGCCCGGCGGCGCCGCGGACGGCGAGTCCGGGTGGGTCGACTTCTCGCGCCGGTTCCCGCCGGGCCTGGCTGTCGCCGGCCGGACAAGGCCGCCGCGGGAGCGCCTGAATACGTGATCGCGGGTCGGACCCGGCCGTGCGCTCCCTTGCCCCGGCTCCGGCCGTGTGCCGGTGAGTCCGAGGGGCGGTGAGCCCTGTCGTCACCCACGGTCCGAGCGCGTACGCCCACGGAACTCACCGAGAAGCCGGCCTTGCGAGCCGTGCAGGGGGTCGTGTCGCACGCACGGGCGTCGCCGAACGGTCGGACGTCGGAACCGACCGGTGGATCGCGTTCTGTCGTCCGTGACCATGCGTGCGAACTCCCGTCGGGAGACGTCGAAAGCTGCCCGCACGGCGGGGATCGTCCTCCGCCATGTTGGCGTAAACATCGCCGATCGGTCAACTTCGCCGAGTCTTGTCCGAATCCTTGACAGCCCCCGCCGCCCTCCCCAAACTCTCGTCCCAAGCGCTCAAGTTAACGCGAACATGGCAAGGCGAAACCCCGCTGTAACGCAGCGGCCACCTTCCATCGGTGACGCCGGACCCCACCCGGCGGCCGCCTTCCGCGGTATGCGATTTCGTCGGCGCGCTCCCCGTATCCGCAGGCGTCCCGCACCAGAAGTGCGTCTGTGCCTGCCCCATCCGCCACACCAGACATTCCCCCTCCCCAGACCACGAGGTACGCGATCATGCGACGCACATCCTCGGGGACGGCCACCGTGCTCACCGCACTCTGTGCCGTTCTCCTGTCCCTCTTCGGTGCCATGGGCACGGCTCATGCCGCGTCGGTGACCATCGACAACGCCACCCAGTTCACCGACCCGGCGGGCAATCCCGT